>CBDUAP010000008.1:0-29850 GCA_965365165.1 uncultured Flavobacteriaceae bacterium | reverse complement strand
ATTGAGCATTCATCTCAATTCAATTTATAGTTTTTACAAAACTATTAGAACATATACAGAATTCAACCTGCTATCTTCACGCCTCCAGAGTGATGCGATAATCGGCTACCTTCTGTCAAGTCTTGTGACGAAACACCCTAACTTGTTATCTTCGAGGAATCGCTTAATTCCCCTTTTTTTAATTTTTCTTTCCAATGTCATTGCCTCAGTTCTGTTCTTAGTTTTAATGATTAAAACTACTTGCCATGGCAAACCACTTTTTGTTGATTTAGAATAACCGGAATTATGCCTTTTCAACCTATCCTGTATATTACGAGTTTGACCTACGTAATACTTTGATAATTTCAAACTTAAGAGTATATAAACACAAAACGACACACTCTTAATGTCTAGTGACAGTAACCTGTTAACTTCACGCCTCCAGCGTGACGCGATGACCGGGCTACGTCCTGTCACGCTTTAGCGTGGTACACCCCGAGGGTCTTCTTTTTTCAGGCTGCAAAGATAATACTTAATCCCAGATATTCAAGCAAAACCTATTTATTGTTCAAAGGCCAATTGATAAATCCTTTCAATTCCTCTTTCAAGCTCATGCAATCCGATATGCCTGCTTTTGCGCAAATACTCCATACCATCAACAAAGAGCAAAATAGTAGGTTCGGCAAACACCTGGTGTGCAGCGGCAAATTCAGGAGCTGCATTCATATCAACAAAAGAAAAGGTCAATTTGGGAAACTTTTCTTGAACCAAAGATTTCACCTTTGGCTCCAGGGCCTCGCCCACTGAACAACTGAGCGTTGCAAAATAAAATAATACTCCTTTATTTTTCCTTAAATGCTGATTATAAAATTCTTTATTGTTTTTCATTAACCCCGTATGCTATCAAATTTGTAAGTCTGTTCCTTCAATTACGTCAATATCCCGGGGCCAAATTTAAACATTAAAACGCTTATAACAGTATTGAAAAAAAAGATATTGAATCGTGTTTTAAACGTTTGGTTTTATATATTTTTGTGTCTGAAAAATTTAAAAAAACTTATTGTCATGGAGGATACCATTGAAAGAGTAAAATGTTTGATCATAGGATCTGGTCCTGCAGGATATGCAGCCGCAATATATGCCGCCAGAGCAGATTTAAAACCGGTCATGTATACCGGAATGCAGATGGGAGGGCAACTCACTACAACAACAGAAGTCGATAACTATCCCGGATACCCAAATGGTACAGATGGCACAGCCATGATGGAAGATTTCAAAAATCAGGCAGAACGCTTCGGAACAGAAGTGCGATTTGGCATGGCAACTGAAGTTAATTTCAGCAAAGAAGTGGGCGGTATTCATAAGGTTACGATAGATCAGTCTAAGGTCATAGAAGCGGAAACCGTTATTGTGTCGACAGGGGCCACGGCAAAATACCTGGGTTTGGAAAGTGAACAAAGATTGATCGGAGGCGGGGTATCCGCTTGTGCAACCTGTGATGGTTTCTTTTATAAAGGCCAGGATGTAGTCGTGATCGGCGCCGGTGATACTGCAGCTGAAGAAGCAACTTATTTGGCTAATATTTGTCGAAAAGTTACCGTTTTGGTTAGAAAAGATTATATGAGAGCCTCAAAAGCCATGCAGCACAGGGTGAATAAAACCAAAAATATTGAAGTCATGTTCAATACTGAATTAGAAGAAGTTTTGGGCGATCAGGTTGTGGAAGGCGTTATTGCCATCAACAATATCACCAAGCAAAAATCGAAACTTGACGTGACTGGTGTGTTTGTTGCGATAGGCCACAAACCCAACACTGATATTTTCAAAGGAATTCTTGATATGGATGAAGTCGGCTACCTGATTACGAAAGGAAAATCGACCAAAACAAATCTCCCTGGTGTGTTTGCTGCCGGAGATGTGCAGGACAAAGAATACAGACAGGCTGTAACTGCAGCAGGAACAGGCTGTATGGCGGCACTGGACTCCGAAAGATACCTGGGTTCTCTGGAATAAAAAAATAGATACATAGTTTATAGACCTGGGCCTTGCTCAGGTCTTTTTTTTGCTAATAAAACGATTTCGTAAAATATTTCATTTTAAAATTACAGCAGAATTTTAAACCTTAACTTTGTGATCTACTTATAAAAATGAAACTGCCATGGCCGATTCAAGAACTGCCTCAATGCGTTATCTGAAAAAATTTCAACACGTTGTTGACATTCAGAAGAAAATCATCTATTTCCTGTTGAGCATCATTTTTGCTTTTGCCCTGACCTACCTCCTCAACAGCCCTGACCTTGATAAGGCCCAGCTTTATGTTCTTTTTTTACTCTTTTTATCCATAGGACTTTGGGTAACAGAAGCCGTACCGCCTTTTGCCGTGGGCTTGCTCATTTTTGGTTTCCTGGTGTTCGCCCTGGGGCGGTATTATGCCGAAATAGATCCTGAAAATGCTGCGAGATCTGTTAAAAAATATGTTGCGACCTGGTCCAATAGTGTGATCTGGTTGATGCTGGGAGGCTTTGTCATGGCTGAGGCCATGCAGAAAGTAGGTCTTGACCAGACCGTTTTCAAGGCTACGATTTCCAAATTTGGATCCAAGCCCAGAAACGTATTGTTAGGCATCATGCTGGTAACCGCCATTTTTTCAATGATCATGTCAAATACCGCCACTACAGCAATGATGATTGCGGCTGTCATACCCTTTGTGAATACGCTTGATAAAGGAGCTCCGTTTTCAAAAGCATTGCTTATTGGAATTCCTGCCGCGGCCTCACTTGGCGGCATGGGAACCATCATTGGCTCACCGCCAAATGCAATTGCTGTTGACGCCATGAGCAACCACGGCGTTCAATTTGGTTTTCTGGAGTGGATGGCGATAGGGTTTCCTGTCGCGATCATTCTCGTCCTGCTGCTGTGGGTGTTTTTGATCAGTAAATTTGTTCCTAAAGTGGCAACAATTGACCTTGGGTTTTTAAATGATCTTGAAGGAGACTCGGCAAATTCAAGGTTGTTCGTCATCAAGAGAAAGATTGTGTCTGGTGTACTTTTGCTGACTTTGGCGCTATGGTTGACAGGGAACCTGCACGGAATTCCTGCCTCTGCTGTTTCCTTGATACCGATCATGCTTTTGACATTAGTGGGAATCGTATCTGGTAATGATATACGAAAATTACCATGGGACACTTTAATGCTTGTAGCTGGAGGGCTTTCTTTAGGTCTTGCCATTCAGGAGACAGGTGTTGCAGAATATTATGTCAATTTACTGAGCCATTACCATTTGAATTTATATGCCCTGATGATCGTATTTTCGCTGCTTACGGTGATCCTGTCAAACTTCATGAGTAATACGGCTACAACCACCATTCTTATTCCGATTGCCATCATCCTGGTTTCTTCAAATAAAGTTATTCTTCCTTTGGTCATAGGTTTAAGTGCTTCGACTGCTCTTTTCCTTCCGATATCAACCCCACCGAATGCCATTGCATTCAGCACCGGCAAACTGGAACAAAAAGATTTTAGGTTTGGAGGAATAGTGGCAGGGATTCTCGGCCCCCTTGTCATCATTATTTGTGTGCTGGTCTTGAATGCCATCTATGGGGGCTAATCTCTGATGGTTTAATTTATTCTCAGCTGTAAATGAAAAAACAGTTATTTTTTAACTGAGTTTTTATGGCCGTACCAGTCTATCACAAGAAGGATCCCGAGCCCAAAAAGGATATAAAAAATGGCATACCAGGTCGTTATATCAGTAAGGCTTGGCCAATACCTCTGGTAATTTTCCACAATCCTGTTGCCGAGACTATCGTATAAATACTGACCCCCTTCGGTTTTATAGATGACACTTTTCCAGGGCCAGACAATGCCCAGGGACCCCCCGATAAAACCAATGATAAGGGCTGTGATCAGTTGATGCCATCTTCTTAAGAGGTATCCTAAGATATGAGACGTAATGACCAATCCGAAGACGGAACCTGCACCGAAACTAAAAATGATCTTCAAATAACGCATACGAACCTCGTCATAAACAAAACTAAAATTGAATGAAAATATATCCTGAAATGTTTTATACAATTCATTGACTGAATCTACAAGCAGCAGTACATAATTTCCCATAAGGATCAAAATAAACGAACCTGAAAGTCCTGGTAGGGTCATTCCTGAAACTCCGATGATACCGCAAAAAAAGACGAACCACAAGTTATCATTCTCTTTTGCAGGACTCATAAAACTTATGGATATCCCAATGATGACTCCAATAATGCTAGAAATAATGTTCGCCCTTGAAAAATCATTGAAATCTTTTCCCACATAGTAGATTGAACCCAGGATCATTCCGAAAAATGTGGCCCAGACATAAAGTTCAAAATTGTTCAGAAGAAAATCCAGAACCCGGGAAACAGAAAAGTAACTGAAAGTACTTCCTGCAAAGACCAGCAGCAGAAATCTCCCATTGACATATTGGTAAAAACTTTTGAAACGCCCATGCCATAATAACAGCAAAGCTTTTCTGTTGATCTTTTGTAAAGAATAAATCAGCTCCTCATAAAAACCGGTTACAAAAGCCACAAGACCCCCTGAAACTCCCGGAACCTTATTTGCAGCTCCCATGGCAACCCCCTTGATGAAAAGCAAAAGCCGATCTAAGAAACTACGCGTTTTTTCTGCCATTTATTTTACTTTTTTAGCTGCCAATAATTCCAAAAATACAATAAACAGGAAACCCGAAATACCTAAAAGCACAGCCATGCCTAGCTGAGGATCACCCTGATATGAGAAAGGCATAACGCTTTGATCATCAAGAACTTTTAATTTGCCATTGATCACCTCCGATTCCAGTACTTCCTTCCATGGCCAGATCTTGTTCAAGGAACCTATAATAAACCCGGTAAGCACGGTCAAAGTAAGATTTTCATAATGATCAAACAGCCATTTGAGCAACCTTGAAAAAGACAACAAACCAACAATGGCCCCTAGAATCAAGGTTGTCAATAATCCTACATTCTTATCGTGCAAGGCATCCAGTACCGGTTTATACATGCCGAGCAAAAGCAGGATATAGCCTCCTGAAATACCCGGAAGAATCATGGCGCAAATAGCGAGTGCACCGCTTATAAAAACATAAGGATAACTCACCACGGCCGTTTGAGGCGTCAAAGTAGTGATAAAAAAACCTACAAAGGTTCCGAGCGCCAAAATTAGCACGGTGCCTATATTCCAACGGTAGATCTGTTTGGCTACATAGATGATACTGGCCAGGACAAGGCCAAAGAAAAATGACCAGATAAGAATGGGCTGGGTCTCCAATAAATGACGGATCAGTTTGGCGAGAGACAAGATGCTCAATCCAATACCTATGACCAGAGCCAACAAAAAGCTTCCGTTGATGGAATTCCACATGGCAATGAACCCCTCCTTTTTCAATATTTTGAGGCTGCCTAAATTTACTTGGTTGATAGATGCAATCAACTCTTCATAAATACCTGAAATAAAGGCGATGGTTCCACCAGACACCCCGGGTACGACATCAGCCGCCCCCATGGCAACACCCTTTAACGTTATAAAAAAATGGTCTTTTATCGTTCTTTTCACAAAAAAAAATGGCTAAGAGTTAAGCGCCAAATATAACTAAATTTAGCCATTGAACAGGTTAAAATTTTGTCTAATACAATGTAATTAAACCCTGTTTCAGTAAGAATTTCCGAATTTTTTGATAAGTAATTGTACTTCTTTTTTGTCAATGATTGTCGGGAAAATATCTTTGATAATCTCAAGATAATCCACGTCGGCCTTCAACGCTTTCTCAAAGAAATAAATTCCCTCATTCTCTTTTTGAACCAGAAAGTACAAGCCTCCGAGCCTGTAAGTAATCTCGGTCTGATCTTTGTAGGATTCCCTGGCATCAAGCATCACCCTGATAGCCTCGTGAAATTCTCCTAAAAAATGCAATACATCGGCAAGAGCAACGTAAACTTCCAGGCGGTCGTCTTGCAAGCCAATGCATTTATAATATGCTCTTGCAGCTTCCTCAAACAGGTTCAGTTTGAGGTTGATCTCTGCAAATTTATGCCAGTAAAGGTTGTTCTCCTCATCTATGCTCAAGGCTTTATTAATGTAAAATAAGGCTTTGTGATAATTGTTATTCTTGATGAAAACATCAGTAAGCGCCAACCATCCTTTATCGAGCAAAGGGTCTTCATTGACCGTTTTATTGTAAAAATCGATGGCATTTTTGTTCGATTTCAGTTTCTCATAACACTTTCCAATTCTGAGATAGGCAAATGAAGTGGGTGTATCCAGCTCCATTGTTTTATGATAAAATTCAATGGCTTCCTCGTAATGCCCTAATTCTTCGAGTGTTTTTGCTTTTTCAAGATGGGCACCAATAAAATTGTCGTCGATCAGGATAGAATAATCAAATGCCTGCAGCGCGTTCTGATAATCATAAACAATATAATATTGACGGCCCAGCTGGTGCCATGCAATTTCACTGTAGGGGTCCCTTTCAATATAATCCTTCAAATATGAGATGGCTTCATCATTCTTTTTCATCATGTCAAAGCAATAGATGATATTGTATAAAGAAGAATAATTCTCATATTGGACATCGAGACTTTTGGCAAAATTGAACCTGGCGGTATCAAAATCTTCCAGATACAAATATTCCATACCAATCATCGATAGAATCTCTGCATCCTCATCGGCATAAAGCAAGGCTATTTTTAAATTGTCCACAGCTTTCTGATGATCCCCCCTGTTCGAAAATATAGTAGCCTTCTGAATATATATATCCTCATTGGAAGGCTCTATTTCTGCTAATTCATTTAGGATTTTTTCTGCTTTTTCCAGTTTTTCATCGAGAATAAGAAGTTCTACCTGAATCAGCTTTAAGGACACACAGGTTGGGTGTTGAGAAAGGCCCAAATGCAATGCCTTTTTCGCTAAAGAAAATTTACCTCCATCGACATAAAACAGAATGATCTCTTCGAACTCATTGGAATCAAAAAAATATACACTGTTTGTTTTTAACATCAATTCAAATTTGGATAAAGGTAAATTATCGTTATTATTTGAAAAATGCTGCATAGATCTGCTTTTTATATGACACTAAAATAACATCAATTGCTGCCCGCAAACCAATTCCTTTCACTTTTTCTTAACAATTTAATTAACACATTATTTTTTATTTGTCATGACAAAAAAAACTGTAACTTTGTCTCATATTCATAAGCCTTTAATGCTATTATGGCCAAAAAGACCTTACTTAACGAAAAAGAAATTTTCATCATTCTTAATCGTTTGGCTTGCCAGCTCATAGAAAATCACCAGGACTTTAGTAATACGATTTTAATTGGTATCCAACCCAGGGGGGTCTTTCTTGCCAACAGACTGGTAAAAATTCTGGAGCGTGATTATCACGTTAAAGACATCAAACTTGGGAAGCTTGATATTACCTTTTACAGGGATGATTTCAGGCGAAGAGAGGATCCACTGAGTGCCAGCACAACAGACATCAATTTTATCGTAGACAATAAAAATGTGGTTTTTATCGATGATGTCTTGTTTTCCGGAAGAAGCATCAGGGCGGCTTTAACGGCGATTCAGGCATTCGGAAGGCCCAAGAATATTGAATTACTCGTCCTGATTGACAGAAGGTTCAGCAGGCATTTGCCCATACAACCTGATTACAAAGGCAGACAGGTAGACGTGATCAAAGATGAACAGGTAAAAGTTGAATGGAAAGAAAATGAACCCGGCGATAAAGTTTGCATCGTGAGTCCTGATGCCTAAGAAATAATATGAATCAGTATAATAACTTGAATAAACGGAATACAAAATTCAATTGCGACAAAAGAAATGGCTAAATTAAGCGTGTCTCATCTTCTTGGCATCAAACATCTGAATGTTGAGGATATCAATCTGATTTTCAATACTGCGGATCATTTTAAAGAAGTCATTAACAGGCCGATCAAAAAAGTGCCTTCCCTAAGAGATATTACGATAGCCAACCTGTTTTTTGAGAACAGTACAAGAACCAAATTATCTTTTGAGCTCGCCGAAAAAAGATTGTCGGCAGACATCATCAATTTTTCAGCCGGGCAGTCATCTGTCAAAAAAGGAGAATCCCTTATAGATACAGCCAACAACATTCTATCAATGAAAGTTGATATTATTGTGATGAGACATCCCAATGAAGGGGCAGGTGATTTTTTATCAAAACACGTTGACGCCAAGATCGTCAATGCCGGGGATGGGGCGCACGAACATCCCACACAGGCCTTGCTCGACTCTTATTCCATCAGGGAAAAACTGGGAGCTGTCAAGGGAAAAAAAGTTGTTATCATCGGGGATATACTGCACTCAAGAGTGGCACTTTCCAATATTTACGCTTTGCAATTGCAAGGAGCGGAAGTCAAGTTATGCGGCCCAACGACACTCATCCCGAAACACATCACAAAGCTTGGGGTATCTTATGAAAAAAACCTGATCAAAGCACTTGAGTGGTGCGACGTGGCGAATGTACTAAGGGTGCAGCACGAAAGAATGGATATCAAGTATTTTCCTTCTGTGAGGGAGTACACCCAAATGTTTGGAATAAATAAAGAAATATTAAACGCCATTGACAAAGATATTGTGATTATGCATCCCGGCCCTATCAACAGAGGTGTTGAGCTGACGAGTGACGTGGCCGATTCAAAACAGAGTATCATTTTAAACCAGGTGGAAAATGGTGTGGCCATAAGGATGGCCGTAATTTACCTGCTGGCGCAACAAATCAGAAGAGATTGATAATTTTGAACACTTATGAAGATACATAAAACTGATTCATACTACAGCGTGTCTCCGTCTGACAAAGAACTGCTTAGGGAAGATCTTGGCATGGAAATGTTTTTTGATGCATTTGTCAAAAAAAATACTAACTTTAAGAACGTGAATCTAATATTAGATTTTTCTGGTTTAATTAACATTGAATTAAATAAAATCTTGTTATTTTCGCAAATAAGTGAAGCGCACAGAAAGAATGACAAATCATTCGTGATCGTGTGTGATGGCATCGAATTTGATCAGGTCCCTGATGAATTAATAGTGGTACCCACTTTTAAGGAAGCAGAGGATATCATAGAAATGGAAGAAATTGAACGTGATTTAGGAATTTAATATGACTATATGGTAAAAAAACTACTCTCTATTCTTTTTATTTTAACCTTTTCAACCGCAATGTTTGCGCAGAATGACGATGCCAAGGATCTCGAGATTCTGGAAGGCGCCTTGTTGGGGATCCATGAAGTTATGGCCTCCCCTAACCCATTCAGTGTGGCTACCCGCATCAGGTTCTTTGCAGATGAAGAATTTGAAATGGATTTCCTTGTCAAGGACCTGCTTGGAAATACCATTCATTCGGAAAAGTTAAAATGCAACAAAGGACATAATTCGATTACCTTCTTTCGGGATGAACTCGAGTCGGGAATCTATATTTATTCTTTAAAAACCAAAACGAAGGTGATTTCAAAGCGAATTGTAATCAAATGAGTTTAAGGCTTACCATACTGGGCTGTCATTCGGCAACACCTCGTAGTCACGGCCATACCTCATCACAATACCTCGAAGTCAACAATGAAGGTTTTTTAATTGATTGCGGCGAGGGCTCCCAGGCTCAGTTGCGCAAATATAAAATAAAGTTCTCCCGAATTAAGCGGATCTTTATCTCTCACTTACACGGCGACCATTTTTTTGGGCTAATCGGTTTGATTGCGACTTTTGGTCTGCTCAACCGGAAATCAGAACTACACATCCATGGCCCTAAAGGGATCAGGAAAATTATTTTAATGCAACTTAAACTTTCCGGTTCGTGGGTGGCATATCCGCTGCATTTTCATGAATTGGACGCTTTGGAAAGTGAATTGATCTTTGAGAATGACAAAGTCGAAGTATTTACCATCCCACTGTCTCACAGGATATATACCAATGGTTTTTTGTTCAGGGAAAAACTACTGCCCCGCAATTTAAACATGACTGCAATCTCGAAGTATCCCGAAATAGAAATCTGTGATTATCAAAATTTAAAAAATGGCAAGGATTACAAAATGGAGGACGGAAGCATCATAACCAATGCTGAGCTGACATTTGATCCGCCGAAGATCCTGCAATACGCTTATTGCAGTGATACAGCATATGATGAAAAGATCATTCCGATTATTAAGGATGTAGACCTGCTCTATCATGAATCCACCTTTTTGGAAGACAACAAGGAGCTCGCCCAGATAACCAAACATGCCACAGCACTGGAAGCCGCCACCATTGCGAAAAAAGCGAACGTAAAACAATTGATTCTCGGGCATTATTCAAGCCGCTATAAGGATACAACGCTTTTCATGGAAGAAGCCAAAACCAAATTTGCCAATACAGAACTCGCAGATGCAGGAAAGGAATTTGTGCTGAACAATCAAAATTGATCCGTGCTGATCAAAACAAGCATACATGAACGTTCAAAGGGAATCTTGTGATGCGCAAGCAAAGCTTCAAAATACACATTTTCTGTTCCAGGATTAAATATCACCCTCCTGGGATTTAATTCAAGGACATAACTATAGTATGGCTCTTGATTTTCTGGGTTCAAATAAATACTGACCGTATGGATGTTTTTCAGGGGAATTTTGTTGGTATGAATGCTTGCTCCTGCTACCATCCCTGCTCTTGAACCTATCCCCACGACCCAGAAATTCTTATTCTGCAAACGCCGGATGGCAAGATGGGCATAACGGTTTCTATCGAGTGATGCACCTAACACCAGGGTTCTGATCATATGTTAAACTTCTGTTAATAAATAATTTGACATTGTAATTCCGTCTATTTTAGTTTGCCTTAAATCTCTAAATCTAATCATAAAAAATTTGAAAAAAATAATAACACCCATTTTTATTCTTTTTTCAATTTGCTTGTTTGCAAAGGGTTTCAAAGCATCTGCCCCCAAAAATATCAAAATAAAAGGAACCATTATAGACGCCAGAACCCGGGAACCCATACCATATGCGACTGTGATTTTAAAGAACGAGATGTCTGACAATTTTTCAGGAAGCATCTCAGATGAACTGGGATACTTCGAGATCAAAAAGGTCCCGGAGGGAAAATACCTGATTGAAATTCAATTCATAGGCTATGAAAAACTCAACCTACAAGTCGAAGTGAATTCCAATTCATCCGATTTAGATCTGGGGCTTATTGAACTTGAAGAAGTTACAGAAAACCTGCAGGAAGTAGAGATCAGGGCCGAAACTTCAACCATCGTTCAAAAAATTGACAGAAAAGTCATCAATATCGGCAAGGACCTTACTTCGGCCGGGGCAAACGCAGCTGAGATCATGAATAATATACAATCAGTGAGCGTAGACAATGACGGCAATATTAGTTTGAGAGGAAACAGCAACGTAAGGGTCCTGGTTGATGGACGGCCTACGAATATAAGTCCGTCCCAATTGTTGCAGCAAATTCCTTCAAACTCTATCAAGAGTATTGAATTGATCACAAACCCTTCTGCAAAATACAACCCTGAAGGCATGTCGGGCATCATCAATATTGTTCTCAATAAAAATTCCAACCTCGGTTTCAACGGCAATATCAATGCCGGGGTGACCCGAGGATTGAATACCAGAATCAACGGATCACTTGACTTGAATTACAGGGCCGGTAAATTAAATTTCTTCGCAAATTACGGTTTGTACGATGGAAAAAGCGAAACGAGGGGCGAAGCGAAACGTGTTGAGAATAATTCTGACCTGGGTTTTAATTGGATTAACGACAACACCTCCCACCTGCTGAAAACTGGAGTTGATTATTATGTGAATGACAAAAACATCCTGTCTTTTTATACGGTCCAGAATATTTTTAATTCAAAAGCAACCCGATCTTCAACGGTGAACTACCTCAACGGAGATTTTGAAAATTTAGATCAGATCAGTGTAGCTGATCAAGAAAACAATACACAAACCTACAATCTGAATTACAAGCATAATTTTAATGACGAAGGACATTCAATTGAGCTTGAGGCCAATATTTCAAATACAGAGGGCCCTGAGATAGCCGTTTTTGAGGAACTGAACAATCCGGGAAACCCGATTCTTAATTATGAAGATAATATCATGAACGACCGAAACAATGTGACGGTTAATGTTGACTATGAAAATCCTATATCCAAAAAATCAAAACTGGAATTGGGATTCGAATCCAGAATCATCGATATGGAGAATGAAAGAAATACAACACAATATGGTTTTGTTTACGATGATGATGGAAATGTCATTGGCCTTGAGCCCCTGGAAGATACACAGTACCAATATGACAGAGAAATCTATTCGGCATATGCCACCTTCAGCCGGAAATTAGAAAAGTGGACCATGCAACTCGGTGCCAGATTTGAAAGTTATGTCGCAGAAGCCATTTTGGATCAAGAGAAAATTTTTGAAGACGATTATATCACGCTTTACCCATCCGCATTTGTCACTTATAATCCATCAGATAAAAACCAATTTCAGGTAAGTTACAGCAGAAGGGTTGACCGACCCGGATTTACCCAGGTGAATCCGATAAGGCAATGGAGCACCCCGCAGGTCACTTCGGTTGGAAATCCCAGCCTTCGCCCTCAGTTCACAAATTCCATGGAATTTAACTATACGAGAAAAATAAAAAAGGGCTCCCTTACATTTGGGACTTTTTTCAGAATTATAAATGATAACATCAACAGGGCCATACTAAAGGATCCGCTGGATGATAATAAAGTCATTGTCACCTTCGCCAATTCTGACAACAACAATGCAATTGGTTTTGAAGCCTCAGCCAACTATAATTTTGCCAAATGGTGGGATGCCAATATGAGCTTTGACATTTATAACACAACAGAAAAAGGCGTTGTGGGCGCATCTGAACTTGAAGTAGAAAACACAACCTGGAATTTCAGAATCAACAACAATTTTAAGGTAGTGAAGAATTTCAGGTTACAATGGTTCACCATGTATCGCGGAGCTAATCAGAGCTTGCAGTTTCAAGCAAAACCTATGTGGAAAATGGATGTCGGAGCCAGGCTCAATTTATTTGAGGGCAAAGGCACCTTGAGTGCGAGGTACAGTGATATATTCAACACCATGTTCTGGGCGTTTGAAACTGTAAACCCATACCAGTCAAGTGGTCAATTCCGTGGAGAATCACAAGCTGCGTATCTTGGTTTTAGTTATAGATTTGGCGAAGGAAAAAACAAGGGCAGATCCAGGAAAAAAAGAAATGATGATGGTGGTCAGAGAAGTGGTTTCATGTAGTCATTATATGCAAAGTCATGCTTATATCGTAGCACACTCCAGCCGTTAATAAGGCTTTTGCTTAGAAAGGGTAAGGTATACTGATATTTTTCCGGATTTTTTTTGCCACTGGGGTATATTTTTTAGATATTGCGTACCCAACCAAAATACCACAAAAAATAATGTTGAAAAAAATACTGTTGTTTTTAATATTTCTTGGCCCCCTTTTAGGCAGAGCTCAGGAAAAAGGACTTGATGAAAAAATCAATGAAGAATTTATGCCTGTTGCCACCTGGTGGGAAAATTTCGTGCTGACTTCAATTCCAATTGGCGAATATAATATCCCATTTGTTTTATTGCTCCTTATTTTTGGTGCCACGATGTTTACCGTTTATTTCGGTTTTCCTGCGGTTTCAAAATTCGTTCTGGCAATCAACACTGTAAGAGGAAAATACGATGAAATTGACCATCACAGCGTAGAAAAGGCTGAATTAAATATCATTGACGGAGATTTGGTGGATACTATCAAAGATGAAAGTCAGGAAGGCGAAGTAAGCCATTTTCAAGCACTTGCAACTGCAGTTTCAGGCACGGTTGGATTAGGAAATATTGCCGGAGTTGCCGTAGCAATTGCTGTGGGAGGACCTGGTGCTACTTTTTGGATGATCGTTTGCGGACTGATTGGAATGTCTACCAAAATGGTTGAATGCACCCTGGGTGTAAAATACAGGGATGTAGGTGAAGACGGGACGGTATACGGTGGGCCAATGTACTATCTTAAAAGAGGTCTGGAGAGCCAGAACAAGGCCGTTCTTGGAAAAATACTCGCCGTAATATTCGCGGTTCTGTGTGTTGGGGCTTCCTTTGGAGGAGGTAATGCATTTCAATCGAATCAGGCAGCAGTGCAGATCGTTAGCATGCTGGGCTTGAGCGGAGGTGCTTCAGGATTCGTTATTGGAATTATAATGGCGGTATTGGTAGGAATTGTAATTATTGGGGGGATCAAGAGAATCGCAAAAATTACTGAAAAAATAGTTCCTTTTATGGCCATTATTTACGTGCTTGCTGCATTGGTCATTATTTTTTCGAATATACAACATATAGGAAGCGCCTTTTCACTGATTATTGCAGGTGCCTTTAACCCCATGGCTGGTTTGGGAGGCATAATGGGCGTGATCATTGTTGGTTTTCAAAGAGCAGCTTTTTCCAATGAAGCTGGAGCAGGATCCGCAGCTATTGCGCACTCTGCAGTGAAAACCAAATATCCGGCCAGCGAAGGAGTCGTGGCATTGCTCGAACCATTCATTGATACCGTTGTAATATGCACCATGACCGCTTTGGTCATCATCTTTTTTAATATGGATGCCGGCGCTTTTGATTATGGAAATTCACAAAACAGCGCCGTGATGATAAACGCAACCGGAGAATATATCGGAGGGGTGGACCTTACCTCTATGGCCTTTGACTCGGTGTTGCCGGGCTTCAGCTATATCCTTACTATTGCCATCATATTATTTGCATTCTCAACCATGATCTCATGGTCCTATTATGGTCTGCAATCCTGGAAATATTTATTTGGTAGGGGAAAAGCAGCAGATATTGTTTACAAAATACTTTTTCTCGTATTTGTAATCATAGGTGCCTCAGCTACCCTGGATGCGGTGATTAAATTCTCTGATGCCATGATCCTGGCACTTGTTTTTCCAAACATGATCGGATTGGTGATGCTATTCCCAAAAGTGAAAGAGGAAATAAACAAATATGTGGGGGCGATCAAAACAATGAAAGCACGATAGTTAAATCAATTTATGAACTTTATGAAATCCCATTTCTGGTATACCAAACGCCAAAGAAATGGGATTTTATTTTTAACGGGAATGCTGGTACTAATGCAGTTCATATTGCATTATACAGATTTTACGGTTGGTGATGTTCAGCAGGAAGAAGACGATAATTTTGCATTACTTCAAGCGCGCGTTGATTCTTTAAAAAAGACAGTGAAGGACAGCGTTTCATGGAAAATCTATCCTTTCAACCCCAATTTTATTACCGATTTCAAAGCCTATCAGCTGGGGCTTTCCATAGAAGAAGCTGATCGTCTGTTTAGGTATCGAAAACAAGGAAAATACGTCAATTCAGCAGGTGAATTTCAAAAGATAACCCAGGTAAATGACAGTTTGATGCATACCATATCCCCATTCTTTAAATTTCCTGAATGGACCAGAAAAAAAAGTCAGGCTGGTGCCCCGGCAAGCACACAGAACCCGACGAAAGAGAAATCAAGTGCAGAAATCAAGGACCTCAACTTTGTCACTGTAAATGAACTCACTGCTATCAAAGGCGTTGATGAGAGGATGGCTAATAGAATAGTTGCCTATCGTAAAAAACTAAAAGGCTTCTTTGATGAAGAACAACTTTTCGAGGTGTACCATTTAAAAAAAGAGGTTGGAAAACGCATCCTTGAAAGATATAAGATACTTCAACAACCCCTTATTGATAAAACGGACATCAATACTGCTAGTTTCAAGGAAATTCTGAAAATTCCATACCTGGATTATCAACTTACCAAGAAAATTTTCGAATACAGGAAGGAAAATTTAGGATTTTCGGACCTTGAGGAATTGAAAAAAATTGACTCCTTTCCACTAGATAAATTTGACAGAATAACAGTATATTTGTCGGCGCAATAAAAAGCAACCTATGAATTTTGAAACTTCCGAAACGAGGGCCACTATAGCTCATTCTATAAGAGAATTTGCCAAAAAACATATCAAACCCTATATGATGGATTGGGATGAAAACCAGACCTTTCCTGCTGATCTTTTTCATAAACTTGGTGAAATGGGATTTATGGGTGTTTTGGTTCCCGAAGAATACGGTGGAAGCGGAATGGACTATCATGAATACATCACCGTTATAGAAGAGATTTCAAAAGTGGATTCATCTGTTGGCTTGTCGCTCGCAGCACATAATTCCTTATGCACGAATCATATACTTGAATTCGGGAATGAAGAGCAAAAACAAAAATGGCTGCCTAAATTAGCCCATGGTGAATGGATTGGTGCATGGGGCTTGACAGAACACAACACAGGAAGTGATGCCGGTGGGATGAGTACCACGGCTGAAAAGGATGGTGATTATTATATCCTGAACGGCGCCAAAAACTTCATCACTCACGGAATCAGCGGCGACATCGCGGTCGTTGTCGTTAGAACAGGTGAAAAAGGAGATTCGCGGGGCATGACCGCTTTTGTTGTAGAAAAGGGTACTCCCGGATTTTCATCAGGTAAAAAAGAGAATAAATTAGGAATGCGTGCCTCAGAAACGGCTGAGTTGATCTTTGTCAATTGCAGAATACACAAAGACAATATCCTTGGAAAGATTGGTGAAGGCTTCATTCAGTCACTGAAAGTTTTGGATGGGGGAAGAATATCCATTGGTGCGCTCTCTTTAGGCATTTCAAAAGGAGCCTATGAAGCTTCCTTGAAATATGCGCAGGAAAGAGAACAATTTGGCAAGCCCATCAGTGAATTTCAGGCCATCGGCTTTAAACTTGCGGATATGGCCACCGAAATTGAAGCTTCTGAATTATTGCTCCACAAAGCAGCGTATCACAAAATCAAAGGTGAAAAAATTACCGGTATCGGAGCCATGGCTAAAATGTATGCTTCTGAAGTCTGTGTAAAAATTGCCAATGAAGCGGTTCAGATTCACGGGGGCTATGGTTATACCAAGGATTTTCCTGTTGAAAAATTTTATCGTGATTCAAAATTATGCACCATAGGTGAAGGTACTACGGAGATTCAAAAACTGGTAATTTCAAGAAATATCCTGAGTTAATAATCTTTAATTCAACAGAGATCAAGCATGCCTTTTCAAACCTATCTCTGCCGCCTTGTCGAGCATGAACTGATAGGCTTCGTTATAATCATTGGCAATGTCACCCTCCAGGATTGCCTCCTTGATGGCATCTTTAATGATTCCTATCTCCTTACAGGGTTTTAAATTAAAAGTCTTCATGATCAATTCCCCTGAAATGGGCGGCTGAAAATTACGGACATGGTCACGGGCTTCCACCTCCCTGATCTTTTGCCTTACCAGCTTAAAATTATTAAGGTATTGTTTTTCTTTGACCGGATTTTTAGTGGTAATATCTGCCTCACAATGGGTCATCAGATCATCGAGGTCATCACCTGCGTCAAAAATGAGTCTTCGCACAGCAGAATCTGTCACATTCTCTGCTAAAATGACTGGTCGGGAACTCATCATAACAATTTTTTGAACGTATTTCATTTTTTCATTCAAAGGCATTTTCAACCTGATAAAGATCTTTTTGACCATTTTCGAACCAACAAATTCATGCCCGTGGAAGGTCCATCCCACTTTCTTGTCGAATTTTTTTGTAGGGGCCTTCCCAATATCGTGGAGTAAAGCAGCCCATCTGAGCCAGAGCTTGTCGGTCTTACCGGCTATATTATCAACTACTTGTAAAGTATGGTAAAAGTTATCCTTGTGTTTCTGCCCCTTGATTCTCTCAACGCCCTTCAAATCAGATAGTTCCGGAAGAATATAATCCAAAAGACCAGTGTCATATAAAAGCTTCAGACCAATAGAGGGCTGCTCACTTAACATGATCTTGTGCAATTCATCAACTACCCTTTCAGGGCTGACAATCTGGATTCGTTTTGCATTTTTTGCAATTGAATCCAGTGACTTTTTATCGATCTTAAAATTCAATTGACTCGAAAACCTGATGGCCCTCATCATACGCAAAGGATCATCACTGAATGTAATGTCAGGATCCAAAGGGGTTTTGATCACCTTATTCTTAAGGTCATTTAAGCCTCCAAAAGGATCCAGCAGGGCTCCGTAATCAGATTTATTAAGGCTTATAGCCATGGCGTTGATGGTGAAATCTCTTCGATCCTGATCGTCTTTTAAGGTTCCTTTATCGACCATAGGATTCCGACTGTGACTGACGTATGATTCCTTTCTGGCACCAACAAACTCAACTTCAAGTTCATTGAATCTCAACATGGCTGTACCATAGTTCTTGAAAATCTGAACCTTGGGCCTGGTCGGTAATATTTTGGCTACTTCATTGGCCAGATCAATTCCACTGCCCACGGCAACAATATCAATATCCTTGGATTTTGCCTTGTCCAGAATAAAATCCCTGACATAACCCCCTATCACATAGGTCTCAGTATTCAGGACTGATGCCGATGAAGAGATATATTCAAAAATCGGCTGTGAAATCGCCTGTTTATAATTTTGAGCTGGTCCAGACATATTATTTTCGGAGGTACTCGATCTTTCCTAGATCATTTACTTTAATTATTTGAGAAGCAGTATTTTGCGATTTCATGAGCGGCAAATTTACTATATAATCCGCTTTATTCAAAAGTGAGGGGTGTATTTCATGAAAATCTCCCGGTGCAGGATGACCACTTATATTGGCTGATGTAGATACAAGCGGCTTTCCGAATTCATGGATCAATTGTGCACAGAATTCATGTTTTACGATACGTATGGCAACAGTATCATCCTGAGCAACCACATTGGGAGCCAAGCCTTTGGGATGATCGTAAATAACTGTTGTGGGACGTTCTGCTTCCTCTAAAAAGGTTTTTATTATTCCAGGGAATTTGGGCACGTATTGCTTCAACATGGCAAGCCCGTCAACCAACAGGATCAGACTCTTGCTTTCTGATCTTTGCTTCATGTCAAAAATCCGGGCTACAGCTTTTTCATTTGTCGCATCGCAACCAATACCCCAAATGGTATCGGTAGGGTAAATTAAAACCCCTCCGGATCTTAATACTTTGATGGCGTTTTCAACTTCCTTCTTCATATGATTTCTGTAATTTTTGGATTGTGATCAGCTTTGCTAAAATCGACTTGTTTTTTCAAACTGTCAAATTGAACATAGCGCTGACGCACAGCCCTTGCATGCAAACGGGCAAGCGCATACCCCTGCTGACCGTCAAGAAATCCAAATCGGATAAAGTAAAGCACCAGAAATCGAAAACCGGGTTTGATCCATCTGTGACCAAAAGGAATCTCCTTGTATACCTCCATTAATTCCATGGCCTGCAACCGTGCATATAAATCCAACTTACCCTTGTACTGCTCAACATCTCTAAAGGAAAAATGATCAATCCTGTTTTTTAAAAATCCTATTTTACCATCATACCGGATCTTCTCATGAACGAGTTTCCCGTCGTATCTGCACGAATCTTTTCTGAACAAACGAATGACTTTGTCTGTTTGCCAACCCCCAAATCTTATCCGCTCCCCTTGAAAATAAAAGGTCCTGAAAGCATAAAACCCAACGCAATCACCAGGATCATCAACTGCGGCCAGAATTTCTGTTTGTAAAGCGGGCGATACTCTCTCATCTGCATCGAGGACATAGATCCAATTATGACTGGCCAGGTCAAGGGCAAAATTCTTTTGATTTGAAAAATTATCGAATTCTCGCCGCACAATTTTAACCTCGTGACGTTCCGCCAACTCGATCGTTCTATCGGAGCTAAAAGAATCTATAACAATGATCTCATCCGCAAAAGCCACAGAGGCGATAGCTTCTTCAATGAATTCCTCTTCATTCAAAGTTGGGATGATTGCCGTTATCATGATCAGGTATACTTTGGGAAATTTTTCATTTCAAATAGATCCGTTCAACTGGGATCGTTGGTGCAAAATTAACAATTGTTTCTGTATTCAATGCTACATTATTCGAATCAAATGGATTTTAATTCAAAGGGTACAGACACGAAATCTGAAAATCAATGAAAGCTCGCAAATGCCCGGGTCTTTCCGATGCTCTATAATGATTGTCCGAATCTCATGTCAACATATGCATTAGCCGTCATTTTTAGACCATTGGCACAAAACCTCATGATAAAATCCTGGCGAGATCAGCCCTGAACCATTCATTCACAAAGACTTGGACCGTAAAAAAATCCATTTAACAATCTCTCTTTTGTCTGAAATTATCACTAAATTCGACTACTTTTTAAACAAACAAGCAAGAATGGGTTTTAGATTTCCATGGAATGCAATCGATAGGGAGAATCAGGTGTTTCTTTCATATGACAACCACAGAAATAATCTGGGTGATATTCTGAGTCCGATCATTGCAAGGCATTATGGGTCCAAAAAGGTCAAAAGAATATCCAAAAGAAATTGCAGAAAATTTGAGCATTACTTTATGATTGGTTCCATTTTGCAAAGGTGCACCAGTAAATCGATCATATGGGGTAGCGGCCTGATTTCTGAAACGGCACAATGCAATGAAATGCCTAAAAAAGTTTTGGCGGTCAGAGGACCCCTGACAAGGGAAAAGTTGATCGCTCAAGGAATTGAATGCCCTGAAATTTATGGGGACCCTGCTTTGTTGCTTCCCGAAATCTATCCTGATCTTAAAAGAAAAAAACAATATAAATTAGGCATCATTCCCCATTTTAAAGACAAAAATGATCCCTGGCTCAAGCAATATTTTTTGGATGATCCGTCCGTAAAAATTATTGACATTCAGAACAAATACCCCATGAAAGTAGTTGATGAAATGCTTTCCTGTGAAAAAATAGTATCCAGTTCACTTCACGGGATTATCATTGGAGATGCTTATGGAATTCCTTCGGTTTGGATCGAATTTGAACATCCCTTTGAGGATGGACATTTCAAATTTCAGGACTACTTCACTTCTGTGGGAAGAACCGTAAAGGGCCCGGTCAAATTCAGTGAATTTAAAAAATTGGATGAAATCCTAAAGGTATTTGAACCCTATGAAATCGAGATAGATCTGGAGATGCTGAAAAAATCATTTCCGTTTTGATATGGTTTTGATTGAAGCGAAAGCCCATAGCATCCTCACACGCTTACATCTTTCTGAGCCTAAAACATTCAGCCTGAGCATGACTTGGTACGAAGATCGATATCAGTTAAAGAATACAATCAATATAAAATAAATTTTGCGCGATAAATGTCGGTAAGGAACAAAATACATCCTGATTCAAGCTTTAATAAAGAGGATTATCTGTCAATTATTGACCAGTTCAAAACCCAGGGCATGGTCATAGATGACAGGGGGAGGAATCTGATCAAATCTTTCAATTTAAAAGACCGGGTTATCAATGTAAAATCATTTAAGATACCTCATATATTTAACCGGATAGCCTACAAATTCTTCAGATCCTCAAAAGCCAAACGTTCTTACGAGCATGCCTGCCTCTTGGTCAAAAATAATATAGGGACACCAAAGCCCCTGGCGTATTTCGAATATTTTTCTCTCCTGGGCATCAGGCAAAGCTATTATTTTAGTGAACATCTCGATTACGACCTGACCTACAGGGAATTGAGATCGTATCCTGACTACCCTGACGGGGAGAATATTTTAAGGCAGTTTACAAAATTCACTTTTTCCCTTCACGAACACGGTATTTTTTTCAAAGATCATTCTGCGGGCAATACACTGATCGTAAAAAAAGATGGGGAATATCATTTTTATCTCATCGACCTGAACAGAATGGATTTTTTTGAACTCGACCTGGACAGCAGGATGAAAAACTTCTCCAAGTTGACCGAGGATATTGAAATGGTAAAAATCATGAGCGACGAATATGCCAAATTAACCGGGCTGGCTTATGAACTCATATTTAATAAAATGTGGAACGAGATCAAAAAATTTCGCAACAAATATGAGCGCCGGCAAGGATTCAAAGAATGGCTGCGTTTCTCAAAGAAATAAGGAACTGAAATATTTAAACCGCCACATCGTACTCCCGCAGCGCATCATTGAGTGAAGTTTTCTTATTCGTGCTCTCTTTCCTTTTACCAATGATCAAAGCACATGGGACCTGATAATCGCCGGCCTTGAATGTTTTGGTGTAACTTCCCGGAATCACTACGGAACGCGAAGGTACCCTTCCTTTCATTTCAACAGGATCATCTCCTGTAACGTCAATAATTTTAGTACTCATTGTGAGTACGACATTTGCGCCTAAAACAGCCTCCTTCTCTACCCTGACACCTTCAACAACAATACATCTAGATCCAACAAAAACACCATCCTCAATAATTACAGGCGCTGCTTGCAAAGGCTCCAGAACACCTCCGATACCGACACCCCCACTAAGGTGTACATTCTTACCGATCTGTGCACAGCTGCCAACCGTGGCCCAGGTATCCACCATGGTTCCTTCATCAACATAAGCCCCTATATTCACGTAACTCGGCATCAAAATAGTCCCTTTTGAGATATAGGAACCATGCCTTGCTACCGCATGGGGCACAACCCTGATACCCTTTTCCTGATAACCCTTTTTCAATGGGATCTTATCATGGTATTCAAATATCCCAACCTCCAGTGTTTCCATTTTCTGAATCGGGAAATACAAAACCACGGCCTTCTTTACCCATTCATTGACCTGCCAGCCTTCCTCCTTCGGTTCAGCCACCCTCAATTCTCCGCGATCCAACAAGTCAATCACGTGCCTGATGGCATCCTGAACATTAAGATCTTTAAGCCGTTCTCTGTTATCCCAGGCATTCTCTATAATTTGGCGTAAATCAGTCATAAGGTAAATTTAAGTCGCAAATATAAAAAAGCAGGATTTAAAAAATCCATTTTAATTCTATTCTTTTCACCTAAAAAAGAGGTAAATTTGCAAAAATTTAATTGAAAATGCCAAGAATAATGGCCATGGACTTTGGCGAAAAAAGAACAGGAATTGCCGTAACAGATGAGATGCAACTGATTGCTTCGGGTTTAACCACGGTTCTCACAAGTGACATTTTTGATTTTTTAGAAAACTATCTGCAAACTGAAAAAGTGGAACTGTTTTTGATCGGAGAACCAAAGCAGATGAACAATAAGGAATCGGAAAGTGAAAAATTTATCAGGCCTTTTATTCAAAAATTAAAAAATAAGTTTTCGCAGATTCCCGTTGAACGTGTTGATGAGCGCTTTACGTCAAAAATGGCTTTCCAAACCATGATTGACAGCGGATTAACAAAAAAACAAAGACGAGACAAAGCCCTGATCGACGAGATCAGTGCCACGATTATATTACAAAGTTATCTTTACAATAAAAATTAAAGACCTATGATTTTACCGATTGTTGCTTATGGAGATCCTGTGTTGAGAAAGGTAGGAAAAGGAATTACCAAAGACTATCCAAAGCTCGATGAGCTCATTATCAATATGCGGGAGACCATGAAAAACGCTCAGGGCGTGGGGCTTGCAGCACCTCAGATAGGAAAAGACATCCGTTTGTTTTTAATTGATGCTTCTCCATTTTCAGAAAATGAAGAGCTGGAGGAAGAGGAAAGAAATTTTCTGAAAAACTTCAATAAGACATTTATCAATGCACAGATCATTGAAGAAGAGGGTGAAGAATGGGCCTTTAACGAGGGCTGCCTGAGCATCCCGAACATCAATGAAGACGTCTTCAGAAATGAAACGATCCACATAGAATACCTCGATGAAAATTTTGAGAAAAAAAAGGAAACCTTAAGCGGACTGGCCGCAAGGATATTCCAGCACGAATACGACCATATCGAAGGCATACTCTTTACCGATAAGTTGTCAAGTCTGAAAAAACGCCTTTTAAAAAAGAAGCTTGAAAATATTTCAAAAGGAAAAGTTGAAGTTGACTACAGAATGAAATTCCCAAACCAAAAAAAATAAAAACATTATATGAAATTAGAAAAAGTAATTGCCATTTCGGGTAAACCAGGATTATACGAGATCATTTCTCAGTCTAAATCAGGTATCATTGTTGAATCTTTGACCGACAAAAAAAGATTTCCTGTGAACAGCCTTCACAATATCAGTACCTTGAACGATATTGCCATATATACCTATGAAGCCGAAGTGCCACTCAAAAAAGTGTTTTTGAACATCCACGAAAAAGAAGATGGTAAAAATTCCATTGACCCGAAATCAGGCAAAAATGAACTATTGGCTTATTTTAGTGAAGTGCTTCCCAACTACGATGAAGAAAGGGTTTATGCCTCAAATATTAAAAAGGTACTTTCCTGGTACAATGCCTTGGTGGCTTCAAATTTTGATTTCAAGAGCCTGAATGATGATGATCAGGATGAAGAAAATAAGGAAGGATTGGCCTAAATATAACCCCTTACACTTATGACCCAAAGAGAAAAGCAACTCGAAGCTTTTGGCGAGCTTTTAGACATCATGGATGAATTGAGAGAAAAATGCCCATGGGACAAAAAACAGACCATGGAATCTCTGAGGCACCTAACCATTGAAGAGACCTATGAACTGGGTGATGCGATTCTCGATAATGATCATGACGAGATCAGAAAGGAATTGGGTGACTTGTTACTGCACATTGTCTTCTATTCCAAAATTGCCAGTGAGAAAAAATCTTTTGACATCTTGGAGGTCATCAGGGGTATCAATGAAAAATTAATTCACAGGCACCCTCATGTATATGGGGATGTAAAGGCACAAACCGAAGAGCAGGTAGCCAGAAACTGGGAACAGCTCAAACTCAAGGAAGGTAAAAAATCAGTTTTGGAAGGCGTGCCAAAATCGCTACCTGCCATGATCAAGGCAAGCCGTATACAAGACAAGGCAGCCAGCTCGGGTTTTGACTGGGATGAAACGGAACAGGTATTTAGAAAAGTACAGGAAGAGATCAAGGAACTCCATGAGGAAGTAGTCCGTGAAGACCAGGCCCGGATAGAATCTGAATTCGGGGACGTTCTTTTTTCACTGATCAACTATGCCCGCTTTATCAGGGTAGATCCTGAAAGCGCCCTGGAAAGGACCAACAAAAAATTCATCAGCCGCTTTCAATACCTCGAAGATGAAGTACGAAAAAAAGGTCTTTCACTCAAAGATATGACCCTTGATGAAATGGACGTATACTGGAATCAGTCCAAGGATCATTTTAAATAGAAAATTAAATTCTTTGTTATTCTCCTGACACATTGCCTTAAGCAAAATGAGTCTTTTTGAACCTGGAATAAGAATTTTAAGGCCACACAGTATTCATTTGTATGAGATGAATAAATATGTGTAACTTTAATTTCTGTAAATTTCTTATCGTCTATGAAATATTTAGCTCTAGTGTTCATATTATTTTTTGGCCTAATGGCCGTAAAAGCCCAAACCAATCTCGATTTTACCGGAGAAACCATCAGTTTTAAAGCCGATGACGGCCTAAAGGTCACTGCTGATCTGTACATGACTCACGAAAGTAGTGCTCCCTTTATCATCCTATATCACCAGGCCGGATACAGCCGTGGGGAATACAGGAGTATCGCGCCAAAACTCAATGAACTCGGTTTCAACTGCATGGCAGTGGATCAGCGCTCCGGGGACGAGGTAAACGGGGTTCTGAACCTAACCCATCAGGAAGCATTGAGCAAAAACCTGCCAACTGAATATCTGGATGCAGTGCCCGATATAGAAGCCGCCTACCTCTATGTCAAATATGGTATCAAGCCGGAAAAAATAATTCTTTGGGGAAGCTCCTATTCGGCCGCAATCATGTTTTACATGGGAAGTGTTCACCACAACAATTTGAGTGGTATTCTGAGTTTTGCGCCGGGAGCCTATTTCAAAATCAATAACAAAGAACTCAAAACTTATGCAGCGAGAATAACCTGTCCGGTTTTTGTGACCTCTGCCAAAAGTGAATACAAGAACTGGAAAGCTATTTATAATGAAGTGAGGTCTGAAAAGTCCTATTTTCTGCCCGAAACCGAAGGCAAGCACGGTTCAAAGGCACTTTGGGAAAGCAATCCGAGTCATATGGCCTATTGGAACGCCGTAAAAGAATTTCTGGATAAAGTTCAGTGATACAAAGACTTCAAATGAATAGGCGTTTTTTTTTTAATCAGAATTCCAATATCAACCAAAATAAAAACTGTAAGCCGGTTTAAGGCATTTCACAAATAAATCACGAAACATGATCAAAGTAAGAAACATAACAGAAGAAATTGAAAAATTATGCCCTTTGACCTATGCCGAAGGCTTTGATAATGTGGGCCTTCTTGTGGGCAACAATGAGCAAACAGTTTCAGGCGTTCTCGTGACCCTTGACTGCCTAGAAGCAACCATTGATGAAGCCATCGAACACAACTGCAACCTTATTGTCAGCTTCCACCCCATCATTTTTAAGGGTCTCAAAAAACTGAACGGAAGCGATTATGTGGAAAGAGTAGTGATCAAGGCGATCAAGAACGACATAGCAATCTACGCCATGCACACGGCCCTTGATAATTCTTTTTACGGGGTATCGGCTAAAATGGCGGAGGTCATTGGCCTTGAAAATAAAAAGATCCTGCTGCCTCAGAGTGGACATCTCAAAAAACTGACGACCTATGCCCCTGAAAGCGCTGCTGATGAAATACGCGAGGCTTTGTTTCATGCGGGTGCCGGTAATATAGGCAATTACAGCCACTGCAGCTTTAATATGACTGGGGAGGGCACTTATCTGGGCAATGAGGATGCAGATCCTGTGATTGGTAAAAAGGGTCTGTTGGAAAGGGTAAAGGAAATCTTCATCAGCATGATCTTCGAAAAACATAATGAATCTAAAATCATGAAGGCACTTTTAAGCACACATCCCTATGAAGAAGTGGCTTATGACATAGTTGGCCTAGACAACGTCCACGAAAAAATTGGTATGGGAATGATCGGTGACCTAAAACAGGAAATTGAGGCGACTGTTTTCCTTGACCAACTCAAAAAAGTTTTTCACTCCAAAACCATCAGGCATTCTGAATTGATCAAAAAGAAAATAAAACGAGTCGCAGTTCTTGGGGGCTCAGGCAGTTTCGCCATCGAAAAGGCAATTGCAGCAGGAGCAGACATTTTTGTTACTGCTGATTTGAAGTATCACGAATTCTATAAAGCAGAAGGCAAAGTAATTTTAGCTGATATCGGACATTATGAAAGTGAACAGTTTACAAAAAATCTTTTAGTGGACTATCTTACAAAAAAAATTACTAATTTTGCACCTGCCTTACTGGGAGGCAGGATTATTATATCAAAAAACAATACAAATCCTATCAATTATTTTTAGAAATGACAAAAAAGAAAGAGGTTACAGTTGAAGAAAAATTAAGAGCTCTATATGACTTGCAGCTTATTGATTCAAGAATTGATGAGATCCGGAATACAAGAGGCGAATTACCACTCGAAGTAAAAGACCTTGAAGACGAAATTGAAGGTTTACAAACCAGACTCAACAATTTTAGTACTGACATTGAAAACCTCGAAACCTCTATAGCCAATAAGAAAAATAATATTGAGGAAGCCAAGGCATTGACCAAGAAATACCTGGAACAGCAGAAAAATGTAAGGAACAACAGAGAGTTTGACTCTATTTCTAAGGAAATTGAATACCAGGACCTGGAAATTCAGCTGGCTGAAAAACACATAAGAGAATTTGAAGCCAAAATCGCTCAAAAGAACGAGATCATTGAAGCGGCAAAAGAAAAGATAAAGGAGAAGGAAACACATTTGAAGCATAAGCAGGATGAATTGAATGCTATTCTTGAAGAAACTGTAAAAGAAGAAGAACTGCTTCATAAAAAGTCAGACGAATACAGTAAAATGATAGACGAAAGACTTCTCAAAGCTTATCATAAGATCAGGACGAATGTAAGAAATGGATTGGCCGTGGTTACCATCGAAAGAGGTGCCTCAGGAGGATCCTTCTTTACCATTCCACCGCAGCGTCAGGTTGAGATTGCAACCCGAAAAAAAATCATTACTGATGAACACAGTGGTCGTATTTTGATTGATTCACAACTGGCTGACGAAGAGAGGAAAAAAATGTCTAAATATTTTTCTTAAGGCAACTCAATTACTTCATATTAAGATAATACCTTATTTCAAAGGTATGACTGACTACAAATCCAGGGTATACAACAGGATGAATATGCCTGGAATATAATATGCTACGATCATTTGTTCACATGGGTAAAAATTGGGAAATTCGAATTTGAAAGCTCAATTCAGCTGAAAAATATCAGTAATAAATACCATAATACAGGGATACTCTCGACCCAGAAACTACTGTAGAAACGTTTTTGACGAACCCCTGCAAAAAGAATCGATACAACTGAAATTGCTGCTATAACTATGGTAATGGCAAAAGAAGTTGTATTGACATCTTTCATCGGCAATTCCAGGAGGACAAAAATGATCATTGCCACTGTGGCAACCACTTTCGAATTGTCAATTCCGATCATCTGCGGAACGGTCTTTAAATCAGCGATATCAAATTGTGCATCACGAATGTCAAAAGGAATGGTGATGGCCATGATGAAGAGCAGCCGCTGTAAAAAAATGATCCATATTCCTTCCATGGACTGTAACCTTGCCACAGTCAAGGGGAAATATAAAGTGACACCTGCCCATGTAATAGAGATCAGAAACAATTTCAAGCCCGGTATATTTCTGAGGCCCCTGATATTTGGAGACAGTGGAACGACGTAAAAAACACTGGTGAGTAAAAAAGGCAACAGTACCAGGAGTTCATAAAAATTAAAATCCAGAGAAAAAAAAATCACCAGGGCCAGGCAGCAGGAATTGAGCACAATCAGGGCCGCCTTGTTGGAACGAATCCAGGTAGCGATCATCCCATTGATGCGATCGATCTGAAACGCCCTGATAAAATTGTAGGCCAAAATTGTGGAAAAGAAAACAAATAGAGCCAGAGAGCCATTGACAATTGAAAATTCAGCCAATGTAATCTTTGTCAAGCAATAGGCCGCCAGACCTACATGAATGTTGCCAAATACATAAAAACTGAACCACCTTTTTAAAAGACCCATTTTGTGAAATACAAATTATAAAAATAACTAAAATTTTTAGCTTGTAATCATTTTCATTTCGTTATCAGTTTCGTTTAAATTAAGTATTTTTGTGGTCCTTAAACACATATATATGATGCGAACAGATTCTTTCGTTTTGCGCCATCTTGGCCCAAACCACCAGGAAGTGGATGAAATGCTGAAAACCATTGGCGTTAAATCACTTAACGAACTTATTTACAATACCATACCAGAAGACATCCTCTTAAAGAATGTATTGAATTTACCTGAAGCCATGAGCGAGAATGAATTTGCGTCGCATATTCAGAAACTGGGTAATAAGAACAAGCAGTTTAAATCTTATATTGGTCTTGGCTATCATCCCACTACCCTGCCTGCGGTAATTCAGAGGAATATTTTTGAAAATCCGAGCTGGTATACTTCCTATACACCCTACCAGGCGGAAATATCACAGGGAAGACTTGAAGCTTTGCTTAATTTTCAAACCGTCATCACTGATCTTACGGGCCTGCCACTGGCAAATTCTTCCTTGCTCGATGAAGGTACCGCGGCGGCAGAGGCCATGATCATGCTCTGGAACGGAAGAAGCAGAAATCAAAAGAAGACGGGAGCCGTTAAGTTTTTTGTTTCCGAAGAAGTATTGCCGCAAACCAGGGATATTTTAATCACCAGGGCAGAACCCCTGGGAATTGAATTGGTGCATGGGAATCATGAAAATGTCCTTCTCACATCCGAGTATTATGGCTGTATTGTTCAG
>CBDUAP010000007.1:0-31570 GCA_965365165.1 uncultured Flavobacteriaceae bacterium | reverse complement strand
GCTCAACATTCCAGGGATTTTGAGCATGGTAATTTCCTCTCCTTCCACGAATCCGTCAGCTGGAAAAATTACATCAAGGTGGTTTGATAAATATATTTCCAATAGACATCCTCAGATCAAAAGAATTATTCTCTAATGACATGATTAAAAGTATTCTGACGAAAGATAATCTGTCAATAAAATGATAAATTTAATTATTGGTTGTTATGGTATGGCTAATTAGTTGATCCATCACATTTGCAATAATATTGGCTGAAGGCGCGCTGTAATTAGAAAGAATGACCACAGTATACCCTGAATCAAGGTACATTTTAAAATGACTGTTCATACCTCTTCCATCACCTTTATGACCGGCAACGTTTCCTGCTGAACTCTTGGAGACAAAGAAGCCATAACTGTGGAAATCAGAATTTAGTTCCGGTCTACCTTTCATTAGAATCTCGTAATATTTTGGTGAAATAATTTTCTTAGACCTTAGGGAATTGGCAAATTTAAAAAGATCATGAGTTGTTGAATATATTCCACCAGAAGGGCTGCCTCGCATGATACGGGTAAAATGATGGTTGTTCCATTTTATTTTATCTTTTTCATAAACTTTAGTATACCCTGTTGCCCTTTTTTTTATGGTGTAATCTTTTGAGTAACCGTCAGTGTTTTTCATCCCGGCAGGTTCAAAAATATTTTGTTTTAAATATTCAAAATATCCCATCTCACTGACGTGTTCAATTATCACTCCTAATAGGATAAAACCAGTATTACTGTAAGAAAACTTCGTTCCCGGCTCAAACATTAAGGTGTCTTTGGAAATCAAAGATTTGTAATCATTTAGATCCCTGAAAAAGGGTACTTCACATTGTTCATAGGCTTCTTTGAAATAGTCTCCAAGTCCTGAAGTATGAGTCAATAGGTGTTTGATTTGAATTCTTTCACTCACATTAAGCGATAACCATTCTTTTGGCACATATTTGCTAATAGGATCGTCAAAACTAAGTTTTCCATGTTCCACCAATTGTATAATGGCCATGGCTGTAAATATTTTTCCAACGGAAGCAATATTAAACTTTGTATCCGTGTTATTGGGTATATTATATTCTTTATTTGCTTCTCCAATGGCTTTGTCAAGAATTATTTTCCCATTTTTTGCCAAAAGTATCGCTCCCGAAAACTCTTCATCATTCGTCATTTTATTTAAACAGAGGTCCAATTTATTTACGATTTCATTATCGTTAATTTGGAAGGTATTATTTTCATTATAAATCGGTTCTGATTTAATGAATCTATTTATTCTAATCGGAGTGCTTTCAGTTACAGGTATTTTAATTTTCGTTTTCGTTTTAGTGAGTTTATTAAAAAATATGGCCGAAACAGAATTTGAAGTAGAAGGAAGTGTCTCAATTAATTCATAGCCCAGACCACCTGTCTCGTAATAAAATGATAAATTGAGTGATACTAAAGCAAAAAGTGGAATTCTTTGAATAGACTTTGGATCATAATTTCTTAAGACAAAATCTGTCATGACAATCCTGTCACCGGAATTACATGCATCGATAAAATCATTTATTAAATCATCGGTAGTTTTATCTACTGAAATTTTCTTATCGCTCATTGTTTGCTGCGAAAATGCTAAGTAAGAAGTTGTCAAGCTGAATATTAGGATTGCAAAATGTACTAGAATGCCTCTTTCTAAATAATGAGTTTTCATATTTACATATTTGAATATTATTTTATAATAATTTCGAAGTAAAAAAAGAATTTCATCTCATAATAGATATTTTTATCCATAGATGCTATCAAGATGTTTAATCCTGATTATTTTCACTCTCGAGTAGTATTGATAGATAAAATTAAAGAAATACTAAATTTAAACAACTGATATTTATCAGATTAGAAATAAAAAAAACCACAACTCTCGAGCCATGGTCTTATCTAGTATTTAAAATTATTTTTGTGTTTGGTCATCAATTACTGAGCATGACAGGCATTACAAGCATGGTAATTTCCTCTCCTTCCTCTAATCCGTCTATCGGAGTGAGAATACCCGCTCTGTTTGGAAGTGACATCTCAAGTAGTATGTCATTCGAGTTCAAATGATTGAGCATTTCGAGTAAAAAACGGGAATTAAAACCAATTTGCATGTCGTCTCCTTCATAACTGCACTGTAATCTTTCATCTGCTTTATTAGAAAAATCCAGATCCTCAGCTGAAATCTTTAACTCAGTACCAGCCATTTTAAGACGAATTTGATGCGTGGTTTTGCTTGAAAAGATAGATACCCTTCTTACAGAATTGTAAAAAGCATTTCTGTCCATGGTAAGTTTATTCGGATTCTCTTTCGGAATGACAGCTTCATAATTGGGATATTTTCCGTCAATAAGTCTACAGATCAGTGTACTGTTGCCAAAACTGAACTTGGCATTGGTATCATTGTATTCAATCACGACTTCGTCATCATTACCTGCCAAAATATTTTTAAGTAAAGTCAATGGCTTTTTAGGCATAATGAATTCTGCAACCTCATTTGCACTGACATCTTTTCTGATGTATTTGACCAGTTTGTGCGCGTCTGTGGCGACGAAAATCAGGTTTTCGGGACTCAATTGGAAAAATACACCACTCATCACCGGTCTGAGATCATCGTTTCCTGATGCAAAAATAGTTTTCGAGATACCACTTGCCAGGATGCTGCCTTTGAGGCTTGTTCTGCTTGGAGACTCCAATTCGACTGCTTTTGGGAATTCCTCACCATCAGCATAGGCCAAGGCGGATTTCCCACTGTCAGAATTGATTTCAATGGTATTATTGTCTTCAACCTTAAAGGTCAAGGGTTGTTCCGGAAATGTTTTTAAAATATCCAGAAGCAATTTGGCCGGTACTGCAATGGCTCCTTTTTCGTCGGCCTCCACATCAATGGCAGTGCTCATTGTAGTTTCCAGGTCTGAGGCTGAAATCCTCAATTGGTTGTCCGATAGTTCGAATAAAAAATTATCAAGAATTGGCAAGGTATTGTTACTGTTGATTACCCCTCCTAATATTTGCAACTGTTTCAATAATTGAGAACTGGAAACTATAAACTTCATTCTTTGTGGTTTTGAAAAATTTTGTTTTTTACGATTGCAGACTTAAGAATCTAACTTGTTTTAACAAATATCTCATGTCAGGTTAAAGAGCTTATCTTTTTTTGAATTCTTCGGAATGCAACAAGCATACAAATATATTATTTTAAACTTGAACTTTGAAAATTTATTTGGTCTGAATATCAACATAAATAAATGTTAAGGTTTTCTTAATAAACCTTACGGAATAGGTTAATTTTTTTAGATTTGCTTGCATCAGCGTCATAAGTAAGAGGCCTTTGCGTATTGCATTTCACAGATTCATGCCTGGATTCGTGTGAAACTTAAAATTAAATCAAATAAATATATGGCTACAATCCAGTTTGCCGGACTAAAAAGAGTCCTTTTGAATAAATACTTGCTATTGGTTTTAGTCCTTTTGTTTTGTTCAGATTATGGTTATGCCCAGGCGCCTAAAAAATTGAATGCCGTTGAAATTCATGAATCCATAAAGAAATTAAACTTTCTGGGCTCCGTATTATATATTGCAGCGCACCCCGATGATGAGAACACCCGAATGATCTCATATTTTTCTAATGAGGTTCATGCCCGAACAGGTTATTTGTCGATTACAAGGGGAGACGGTGGGCAAAATCTAATAGGTCCTGAGATCAGGGAACTGTTGGGTGTGATCAGGACAAACGAGTTGCTCAAGGCAAGAGCAACTGATGGCGGTGAACAATTTTTCACCAGGGCCAATGATTTTGGCTATTCCAAGCATCCTAAAGAGACTTTGAGACTGTGGAATAAAGAGGCAGTTTTGAACGATGTAGTGAAGGTAATCCGAAAATTCAGGCCTGATATTATCATCAACAGATTTAATGCCGAATCAGCCGGGAAAACACACGGTCATCACACTTCATCAGCCATCCTGAGCACAGAAGCCTTTGGATTGGCGGGAGACCCTGATTATGCATCAAATGGAGAGTCCGCCTGGGCACCCAAACGCTTGTTTTTTAATACCCATTGGTGGTTTTACGGCAGTGAGGAGGAATTTGATGAAGTAGATAAATCGAATATGATATGGTTTGATACGGGCGTTTATTTCCCGGGAAAGGGCTTGTCAAATTCAGAAATAGCTTCCTTGAGCAGGAGCATGCACAAATCACAGGGATTTGGCAGTACGGGCACCAGAGGCAGCGACAAGGAGTATATCGAATTGATCAAAGGGGCCGAATTGGGTGAAAGCAAGGATGTGTTTGAAGGAATAAACACGACATGGACCCGAGTGGAGGGAGGAGCCGCGATACAAGGTATTCTTTTGAAAGTTGAAAATGATTTTGATTTCAGGGACCCGTCCAAAAGTATTCCAGCATTATTGGAAGCCTATAAATTGATTTCGAATTTGAAGGATGATTACTGGAGAACCTATAAGACCAAACAGATAAAGGAGATTATCGCTTCATGTGGAGGTATCTATCTCGAAGGGGTTTCGGAAGTTTCAACTGCCACGAATAAGGAATCACTTGGAATCAAATTAGAGGCGATCAACCGGAGTAATCAGAATATCAGTCTTGAGTCCATAAAAATAATGCCTCAAGAAAAGATCCTTAAAGTCGGAAAAGCCTTGCGAAATAATGAAACTTATACGGGGGAGGAGCAAATAAGGATTACCGATCAGATGCGTCTTACCTCGCCCTATTGGTTGGAACAAAAGGGAAGTTTGGGAATGTACAAAGTTGAAGACCCTTCCTTGATCGGTCAACCGGTAAGCTCCCATGATTTGAAGGCAGCCTTTGTTTTAGATTTTGGAGGCACTCAAATAGAGTTTGTAAAAGATATTGTTTATAAGTACAATGACCCTGTTGAAGGAGAAGTTTATCAGCCCTTTGAGATTGTGCCTGATGTCACCACCGAGATTACGTCGAAAGTCGTCATATTCAATGAGTTTGAACCTAAAGAGATCCCGGTAAAGATAAAGTCGTTCAGAGACAGCCTGGATGGCTCCCTGAAGCTTAAGGTACCTGCGGGCTGGACTGTTAAGCCAGATCGTATTGAATTTGAATTGGAAAATAAGGGAGAAGAATCCATTTTTAATTTTGTGGTTTCGCCACCAAAAGATCAAAGCGAAGGATTTATAAAACCCATTGTAAGCATCAATGGATTGGCCTATGATAAGACAATGGCTGAGATCAGCTATGACCATATACCCAGGCAATTGGTTATGTTACCATCCGAATCAAAGGTTGTGAGATTGAACCTAATGCGAAAAGGACAGCAAATAGCTTATATCAAGGGAGCTGGAGATGAAATTCCAAAGTATCTGAGGCAAATTGGTTATGAAGTCACAGAAATTGAACCGAAAAGTTTGTCTCCTGGCACGCTCAAAAATTACGATGCACTCATAATGGGCATTCGTGCCTACAACACCATACCTGAACTTAAATTAAAGCAGGATATCATTTTTGAATATGTAAGCAATGGAGGAAATGTTATTGTGCAGTACAATACGAATCACAGGCTTGTGGTAGAAGATAATCTGGCTCCCTATATGCTTGAACTTTCAAGAGACAGAATCACTGACGAAAATGCAAGGGTTACTTTCTTAGCCCCTGATCATGAAGTGATGAATTTCCCTAATAAAATAGTAAAAGAGGATTTTGATGGATGGGTTCAGGAAAGAGGCTTGTATTTCCCAAATAAATGGGCAGATGAATTTTCTCCCATATTGTCTTTTCAGGAAAACGGTGACGATCCCATGAATGGGAGCCTTCTTGTTGCCAAATACGGGAAAGGTCATTATATGTATACAGGATTATCTTTTTTCCGAGAATTGCCTGCGGGCGTTCCGGGCGCTTATAAATTATTTACCAACATGATATCGGTAGGAAAAAATAATTTTGAAATTGAATTAAAAGAATAAAGAATGAAAGATTCTCAGGCACCAGTTTCCAGAAGATGGAAAAAGGAATATACTTATTTACTGATCGCGAATGTGGTATATATCCTTGTATTTTATATAATAATGCGATCTTATACTTTTTAAATGGTACTATTAGATTGGGTCGTTTTATTGATAACCTTACTTTTCATTGTGATTTATGGTTCCATTAAGACAAAGGGCAGCAAAAACGTAAAAGACTTTATCAAAGGAGGCAATGAGGCCCAATGGTGGACGATCGGGTTATCAGTCATGGCTACACAGGCCAGTGCGATAACTTTTTTGTCGACCCCAGGGCAGGCCTTTCACAGCGGAATGGGTTTTGTGCAGTTTTATTTTGGCCTGCCTCTGGCGATGATCATCATATGTCTTGTGTTCATTCCAATCTATCACAAATTAAAGGTGTATACTGCCTACGAATACCTCGAGGGCCGATTCGATCTTAAGACCAGGACCTTGGCGGCCATTTTATTTTTGATCCAGAGAGGATTGGCTGCAGGAATTACAATTTTTGCCCCGGCCATTATTTTATCTGCCGTTCTCGGATGGGACCTGTTGACCCTTAACCTCATTATAGGGGTTCTTGTGATCATTTACACCGTTAGTGGAGGAACCAAGGCTGTGAGCGTCACCCAAAAGCAGCAAATGGCTATTATATTTATAGGCATGTTTGCGGCGTTCTTTATTATTTTGAGTTATCTCCCCGAAGACATCTCCTTTAGCAAGGCCCTGAAAATTGCCGGTGCCAGCGGTAAAATGGAGGTGTTGGATTTTTCTTTTGACCTGAACAACAGGTACACTATCTGGACCGGTTTTCTGGGAGGCACTTTTTTGATGCTGTCCTACTTCGGAACGGATCAGTCTCAGGTGCAAAGGTATTTGTCGGGAAGATCTGTTCGTGAAAGTCAATTGGGGTTGCTGTTCAACGGGTTTTTAAAGGTCCCCATGCAATTCTTTATTTTATTGGTTGGGGTCATGGTATTTGTTTTTTACCAATTTAATTCTTCTCCCCTCAATTTTAATCCGGCAGCTACTTCGGCAGTCATGAACTCTCCTTATGCCGAAGCCTATTCCACGCTTGATAAGGATCACAAGGAAATCGAGTCAGAAAAAAAAGAAGCGCAATTATATTTCGCACAGCACCCTGAAGATCAAGCAGCCATTGATAAAATAAGAGATTTGAACAATAGGGAAACAGAGCAGAGGGAGGCTGCGAAGGAATTGATCCTAAAGGCGGATGCTTCTCTGGAGGTGAATGACAAGGATTATGTATTTATTCATTTTATTCTTAATAATTTGCCCAGAGGGCTTATCGGACTGCTGCTGGCGGTTATTTTATCAGCTGCCATGTCTTCAACGGCCTCTGAACTAAACGCCCTGGCTGCTACCACAACTATGGATCTGTATAAGAGAAACGAATCTGCAGGCCGAGATGACATGCATTATGTCCATGCCACAAAATGGTTTACACTGGGCTGGGGGATCCTTGCGATATTGGTGGCCAGTATTGCCGACTTGTTTGATAACCTGATCCAACTGGTCAATATTATCGGATCTATTTTTTACGGCAATATTTTGGGAATTTTTCTGCTGGCCTTTTTTGTGAAATATGTGAAAGGCAATGCTGTGTTCAGGGCAGCCATTTTAACCCAGCTCATTATTATTTCCATATTTTTTATGGATGTTTTGCCTTATCTGTGGTTAAATTTGTTGGGATGTGTACTTGTAATGGTTTTTGCCATCATTTTTCAAAAGCTGGGAAAAAATAAATAAAACCCTAAAGCAGTTGATTTTTTAAACATAAAAAAAACCTCAAGTATCTTGAGGTTTTTTTATGAAATGAATTCCTGTGATTATTCAACAGGAATATTTAATCTTACCTTGTCCCAGGCAAAAACGATTCCTGAATTATCTACGGCATACATCAGTTGCTCCTGAACGTCGCTTACAAATTCGGCCTTGATTTCAGTTCTGAGCGCATCATCTGCTTCTGCATAGGAATAGGCTCCCCACGCATCATTCTTTTTGCTGAATATGGCAACCCAATTCCCATCTTCATTCGGAATCAGGAAAAATCCATATTTTCCTGCCCCCAATGTTTTGCCATTGATCGAAACGTCTTTGTCGAAAGAAACAGTGGTGTTTTCATTGGCACCTGCGCGCCACACCTGACCGTATTTTTCAAGTCCGCCCCAAATTGTTCTTCCTTTGACGCTGGGTGCTCCGTAATCGATCATCACTTTGGTGCCATTCACGGTTCCCTCGGTTTGAATTCTTGGGCTCTTTTGCGCACAACTTATAGAAGTAACAAATAAAAAGGCAATAATTAAATTAAGTGTTTTCATCGTCAAAATTATTTAGACCATTCTGCAATGGATTCTTTGTTCATTTTTATATAATCATCATTTCCAGCTTTTTGAGCAGCTGCTAAAGATTTTTCAGCACTGGCAATCGCTCCTTTTTTATCTCCAAGTTCTGCCTGTATCAATGATTTTTGACGAGACATCCAGAAAGCATCAGGATTCATGTCAGCAGCTTTTGTGGACCATTCCAGTGCTTTATTCAAGTCTTTTCCGCTACTGTGGTAATAACTTGCAGCACTGAAGTAATCATTTGCAGAAGGTCCGGCCATAACACTTTCGATGCTTTTCAACGTCATTTCATCTGTGGGTGTTTCAATTTTAAGTCCAACTCTGGTTTTTTCCCACATAAAATGCATCATCCCAGATGTTCCGTCCGCAAGGTCTCCGAAGGCAATTGAGAAATTTTCCATAGGATAGGACATCGGATGCACCTTTGCGGTGACTTTTGCTGCAACTTTGCTTTCATCAAGCGTGGCTGGAGCGCCACCGGTATTGTATTCAGTGTAAAATACAACCTCCCAGCTATCTTTATTTGGAATCGTTAAAATAGCATAGGTTCCTTTTTTTAATTCCTTTCCGTCGATTTTAATGTCTGTACTTGTTGTGAATTTTGTTCTCATGTTCGCGCCTGTGCGCCACACTTTTCCGTAAGGAACGAGATCCCCGTAAATAGTTCTTCCGCGCATCGCCGGACGGGAGTAATCTACAGAAACATCCGTCAAACCGATGGTCTGTTCTATTTTGGATGAAGGGCTTGGTGCCGGTGTTTTGATTTGCGCCTGAAATGTAAAAGCGCTCAAGACTAGTAAGAGTGTAATAAATTTGGTTTGCATAGAATTTGGTTTTTGTTAATAATCCTTTAAAATTACATGAATTAGATCGATCCTCAGATATTCATAAATATTTTAACATAAATTTATGAGGTAGAGGTCGATAATTTTTATCAATAAAATCAGCTGTGGCGTTTTTTTCTCAGGAAATTGAATACCCAACCAAACCCGAAGAGCAGCATCAAGGGTACCAAAAGATTGATCAATTGCCAATAATTTCTTTCTTCAAAGGCTTTTTCTTTGTCAAGAAACTGAAGTTGAACTGATTTTGACCTTAACTTCATAAGGCCGTTGTCATCCAGCAGGAAATGAACACTGTTCAAGAGCAGATCAGCATTACCATACTGCTGACTGGTCCATTTATCTTTGTCGAGCGGCAAAGGTTCACCTCTGAGGACTTCATTCAGGGCAACATCCCCATCACTGATCACGATCATTTTGTTGTCTGTCCCCTTCGCTTTATATTGATCATATTCAAATGGCATGATCCTCGAGCCATATGCAGATGAGAACCGGCCTTCCAGAATAACCCCAAAAATGGTATTGGAATCCTTGAAACTGTTTTTATCCGGTTCATCAGCTATTTCATTCAAAGCAATATTGCCAGGGGTTCCAATAATTTTGGCCAGAGGGGATGAGCTTAAAAGTATCGTTTTTTTAAGGTCATTTCGCAAGGTGTCGATGCTACTGGGAAACTTCAGCAGCACAGGGTCAATGTTTTTGGTAACCGGGTGGGCATTATCTGAAAAAATAAGTGGGTAGTAATGCCATAAGAAGTCCTGGTATTGAACCTGATTTCCGGTGTTCCCCGAGGCAAGCCGAATTGTGGAGCTGTAAAGGTCCTTGGTCACATTATAGTTGATCCTTATCCCGTAACTAAACAACATGTCGGTCAGATTTAACTCACGGTTAAAGGCAAGAGACTTTCCGGTTAACATCAAACTGTCGAGTTCAGCATAGACATTGTCTAAGAGCCAAAGTGTTTTCCCTCCTTGCATGATGTACTGATCCAGGGCAAATTTTTCCTGTTCTGAAAAGGCTTCTGAAGGTTTCGTGATGATGGAAAGGTCATAATTCAGCAACTTGTTCAGGGTTTTTACCGGATATTTTTCAACAGAATCAAGGGTGAATTCCGCCAATCTGTAGTATTCCCCAAGTTTTTTTAGAAAGCTGTACTGGTAGATGTCTGCCGGTTGCCCGTTACCCTTTAAAATTGCTATTTTTTTTGATTTTTCTTCAATGACTTTATGTATGGCATTAGCGAACTCATACTCAAGATTTTCAATACTGTTCTGCAATTGCTGTTCCTGACTTGGTGCCATTGAATTCACCAAAAGGGACACATTCTCTTCTTTTCCATTATAGCTGATGATGGCCCAGGGAAAGATGACCGCCTCAGATACTTTTCCTCCTTCTTGCACAGTTAATCTGCTGGGCTGAATTCCCTTTTCAACCAGGGCCTTTGTATTGCTTAATGGGTCTATGAACCTAAACTTGACGAGATCATTTAAAGCACTTAATTCCTCCAGGAACTGATTTGTCTCCATTTGAATTCTTTTGAACTCGGCTGGAAATTCACCTTGAAGATAAACTTTGATCTGCAACGGAGCATCGATGCTTTTAACCAGTGAGACAGTTTCTTGAGATAAGGTATATCTTTTGTCCTTTGTCAGATCAAATCGCTCGGAATAATTATTGCTTATATAATTGACCAGTACCAGCAGTACAAGAACAATGACAATTTTTAGAAATGATTTATTCCGGCTCATGAGATTATCTTTGTAAGGTGTTATTTAAGGTCAAAATTACTTTTGGTAAGAAACAAAAAGAAAAAGGTGACGCTTATAAAATAAATTAAGTCCCTGGTATCAATAACTCCTCTCCCAATACTTTCAAACCTGGCGTGTAAACCCAGATATTTCATGTCAAAACCCTTGAATAAATTGAGTTCAGAAAGTGCTTCAAATCCGTAAAATACAAAAAAGGAGAGTATAACGCCTAGAATGAAAGAGACGATTTGATTGTTCGAAAGGGTAGAGGTAAATAAACCCATAGCCGTAATGGCACTTGCCAGAAAAAGCAAACCGAAATAAGAACCAATGACACTCCCATAGTCTATACTTTCGGGGGTGGCGGCCAGTTGGCTAATGGTGTACACATAACTTAAGGTTGGCACAAGAGCTATAAGTATCAGCACCAGGGAGCCCAGGTATTTACCGAGAATGATGTCCCAGCCACTGATGGGTTTGGTCTTGATGATCTCAATTGTTCCCAAACGGATTTCATCAGAAAATGTACGCATTGTAATCGCTGGTATGATAAAAATAAAGAACCACGGAGTGATGTAAAAGAAATTGTTGAGATCGGCAAAACCGGCGTTCAATATATTATAATCACTTTTAAAGACCCATAAGAACAAACCATTAATCAATAAAAAAATAGCAATTACCAAATATCCAATGGGAGTGGCAAAAAATAAATTCAATTCTTTTTTTAAAATGGCTAACATGGGAAATTTTATTTATTTGCTATTTGATCAGAATTTTCTTGATGTCGCATACTTATAATTTTATCAACGCTCCAGGCTACCGGTTTCTCAGAAAACATTGTTTTGGTTTTGGCCCATACCTCTTTAAAAAATGCTGAATTCCTGTATTTGTCGAGATCAGATTCAGACTTCCAGTAGCTGTAAGTGAAGTAAACACATGCATCCTTCCTGTCTTGATACAACTCGAGAAGTTCACAGCCCTCGAATCTGATTATTTTTTCTTTTACGATATTAAAACTAGTAAGGAAATCCTCAATTTTATTTTTTTCAAATGTCATTTTAACGATCCGTACCAGCATCAGCTATTATTTTTATAAAAATCGAACCGTAATATTATCGCGATAATTCAAGCCCAGCAAACTGGAGGCTCCCCCCACTGTTTTTAAATTGCTTCTGTACATAGAGATTTCCAGAAAGTCTGACGAATTGAAAAGAGCAAGTCTTTTGCCATCATCCTGTCTTTTATCCACAGGTACCGAAAAATCAACAATATCATTGTACTTTTCGTAAATTTTTGTGAATTTATAATTTCTTGCAACAATTTCAAAGGCCCTGCCTTTTCCAATGTTCTGAAAAATGTTTTTCCCGATATTACTGATCACATTACCAAAATTATCAATATATATGATACTCCCGACAATTTGATTTTGTTCCTCGTTGACCTGTGGCTGAATCTCAAAAATATTTTTGATATCAGTTATCCGCTTCCCGATTACTTCCAGCATTCCTCCACGGGCAATATGGCAAGCGACTTTGATGAATACCCCGAGGATTGCAAAATTATTTTCTTCTGAATTTTGAATGGTAATTTCCACGATTTTTTCCGGGTTGATCTCATTGGTAATCATCGAAAGGATACCATTGTCACAGCAAATGAAATATTGTCCGTCCATTTGGATGGCTATGGGTCTGTTTTCCTGACTAATTTCAGAATCAACGCCCACAATGTGAATCGTTCCTCCAGGAAAATGCTTGTAGGCATTTTTCAAAATATATGCTGTTTCCGTAATGCTGAAAGGAGTTATTTGGTGCGATATGTCTACCACTCTTACCTCTTTCAATTCATTGTAAATGGAACCTTTTACAGCGCCAACAAAGTGATCTTTAGTACCAAAATCGGTTGTCAAAGTTATGATGGGCATATATTTTTCAATTATTCCAATTTGAGGAATATAATATTTTTAACAATTGGTAAATTGCTCTTAAAATGTACTATTTTTGTTGTACAAATCTAATCAAATAAAAATAGTATAAAAGCACTTGTTGCTTAAATTTTAAACTAAATATTTCAGGATTGAACGAAAGAATCATCGAATTGGAGCATATCGCTCCCAGTGAATTTTTTGGCCCTCATAATCGCAATATCGAGCAGGTCAAGAAATTTTTTCCAAAATTAAAAATTGTCGCCCGCGGGAATAAGATAAAGATTTATGGTGAAGGAGCCCTTATGGATGATTTTGAAAAAAAAATCGATGCGCTGCTCAAATATTTTCACCGCTATAATAAGTTGGATGATAATAGTATAGAACAAATTTTAACCTCCGTCAGTGAACATAAAAACTCAAAACTGTCTGACGGGGTTCTTGTACATGGCGTCGCAGGCCGATTGATCAAGGCTCAATCTGTCAACCAGAGAAAAATGGTTGATCTGATGAAAAATAACGATATGCTTTTTGCCATTGGTCCTGCGGGAACTGGTAAAACATATACCGCGGTAGCCTTGGCTGTCAAAGCCCTAAAAGAAAAGGAAGTGCGCAGGATTATTCTTACAAGGCCGGCGGTTGAATCGGGTGAGAATTTGGGATTCTTACCGGGAGACCTCAAGGAAAAACTAGACCCATACATGCAGCCTTTATACGATGCTTTGCGAGACATGATCCCAGCCGAAAAACTGGCAACTTTTATTGAAAACGGAACAATTCAAATCGCTCCTTTGGCATTTATGCGGGGCAGAACCCTTGACAGTGCTTTTGTGATTCTCGATGAGGCCCAGAACACAACCCATAATCAGATGAAGATGTTTTTGACAAGAATGGGAAAGCACGCAAAGTTCATTGTTAACGGGGATCCGGGTCAGATCGACCTGCCAAAAAGACAAATTTCCGGGTTAAAAGAGGCTTTGCTTACCCTGCAGGGTGTGAAAGGTATTGGAGTTGTGCATCTGGACGAAAAGGATGTAATACGACACAAACTTGTGAAAGACATCATAGAGGCTTACAAAAAGTTAGAAATTGAATAATAGAAACAATTAATTCCGATTCAATGAATACCATAAACGATACAAATTTTAAATTTCCGGGCCAAAAGAATGTGTATAAAGGAAAGGTAAGAGAAGTTTACAATATCCATGATAAGTACCTGGTGATGATCGCCAGTGACAGATTATCAGCTTTTGACGTAATCATGCCCAAACAGATACCATTCAAGGGGCAGATATTGAATCAGATTGCAGCTTATATGCTTGAGTCAACAAGAGATATCGTCCCCAATTGGCTGATTTCCTGCCCGGATCCTAATGTGGCCATTGGCCACCTGGCAAAACCCTTTAAGGTCGAAATGGTGATCAGGGGTTACCTTTCAGGTCACGCTTGGAGAGAATACAGGGATGGCAAAAGAGTATTGTGCGGTGTTACAATGCCCGAGGGGATGAAGGAAAATGATAAATTTCCACAACCTATCATAACCCCGTCTACGAAAGCCGATGGAGGCCTTCACGATGAGGATATATCCAGAGACGCCATTATTGAACAGGAAATTGTGTCAGAGGCCGATTACAGCATTTTGGAAGATTACACGACAAAACTTTTTCAGAGAGGAAGTGAAATGGCAGCCAGGAGAGGTTTGATACTCGTAGACACCAAATATGAATTCGGGAAATTGAATTCTGGAGAAATCGTCTTGATAGACGAGATTCACACTCCCGACTCCTCAAGGTATTTTTATGAAGAAGGTTATAGTGAAAGACAAAAAAGGGGAGAGGCCCAAAAGCAGCTTTCAAAGGAATTTGTTCGTCGATGGCTTATCGAAAATGGATTTCAGGGTCTCAAAGGGCAGGTTATTCCCGAGATGTCAACAGAAAAAATCACTGAAATTTCGAATCGATACATCGAATTGTACGAAAACATAACCGGAAAGAAATTTATCAAAGCTGATACGGCAGATATTATGAAGCGGATAGACAAAAATGTAAAAAATTATTTAAAGACGCTTGACCTTTGACAAGTTAAGTATGGAGATACGGGGCTTCCCGGCCTGAACAAATTGGATTTATCAATTTACGAGACTTTAAAATAACACCCTGTTTGCTCAGGATTGTACTTTTACCATGATGTCAATTTTTTCCATACACCTTTTCATTTCTTCATAGGTTCGGGTAATGTCGTTGTCCAAACCTATGGAAAACCGAATCAATCCATTTGTCAATCCCATTTGCTTTTGTTCTTCAATGGGAATTTCAGAAGATGTTGCCGTTCCCGGGGCATTAAATAAGGTTTTATAGAATCCCAGACTCACAGCCAGATAGCCAAGGTTCTTTTCCTGCATCAGTTCCATGAGGTCATCTGCTTTTTCAAGACTCCCGGCATCGAGTGTGAGCATGCCACCAAATCCATATTCTTTATTGTACATCGATTTATAGAGTTCATGCTGTGGGTGACTCTTGAGCCCAGGGTAAATCACTTTATAACCGTCAGCTTCAAATTTTTGAGCCAGATACATGGCGTTATCACTGTGCTTTTTCATCCGGATATGCAGCGTACGAAGGTTTTTCAATATGCTGGCTGCTCTCAAACTATCCATTACGGGGCCGAGAAGCATGCTGGCGCCATTGTTTACATTTCGCAGACTGTCTATGAGTTCATTTGTGCCGCAGATAGCTCCTCCAACCGTATCACTGGTCCCATTGATAAATTTTGTCAAACTGTGGATCACGACGTCTGCGCCAAGTATGGCCGGTGAAATTTGCAAGGGTGAAAAGGTATTATCGACTACCAGTTTCAGCCCGTGTGCTCTCGCTATTTTTGCCAGCTCTCTGAGGTCTGCTATTTCGAGTAAAGGATTGCTGATGCTTTCACAATATAAAATTTTCGTATTTTCTTTAATTGATTCTTTCACTTTTTGCAAGTCAGTGATGTCAATGAAAGATGTCTCGATTCCAAATTTTGGGGTAAAATTCTTCAAGAAAGCATAAGTTCCGCCATAAATAGTGCGCGCAGAGACGATATGGTCTCCTTGTTCGCATAATTGCAGGATAACAGAGGATATGGATCCCATGCCAGATGATGACACATTCGCCGTTTCCGTTCCCTCTAAGGCAGCAAGTGCCTGACCCAGGTACAAATTCGACGGGCTCGAGTGCCTTGAATACAAATAGCACCCTTCAAGATTACCCTCAAAGGTGTCAATCATTGATTTGGCTGCAAGAAAAGTATAGGTTGAAGAATCCGATATGGAAGGATTCACACCACCAAATTCACCGAAATATTGCAAGTCCTGTATGTTATCAGCAGGGTTAAAACTCATGATAGATTGTTTTAAAGTTATTGTCTTTTACGCAAAATTAATAAACAATAGTTATAAAATCAATTTATAACTTAAATCATAGAAAATAAAACTATAATATTTAAAATTATTAGTTAAATTTACACCAAATCGAATAAACTGTATTCTTTTTTAGAAAAATTCTCTTTTATGATAGACGCTACTGATAAAAAAATTCTCCATTACCTGCAAAAAGACAGTAAAATAACCACCAAGGAACTTGCCATGCATATGAATCTTTCGAGTACTGCAGTTTATGAAAGGATCAAAAAAATGGAAAAGAAGGGGGTCATACAGGCATATACGGTCAGGGTGGATAATGCGCTTGTTCAAAAAGGCTACGTTGTGTTTTGTCAGATCAAACTCAAAGAGCATCGCCATGAATATCTTGTCAAATTTGAAAAGGAAGTGATCAAATTCAATGAAGTGCTTGAATGTTATAACGTCAGTGGCGATTATGACTATTTGTTAAAAATCACTGTGGCCGATATGAAGGGTTATCATAATTTTTTAAATGATAAACTAACCTATCTTGATCATATTGGAAGTGCACACAGCACCTTTATCATCAACGAAGTGAAAAATACCCATATGATTACCTTTTAAATCTAATGTAAAGTAAATAAAAAAGGGCCCATAAGGGGCCCTGTTCTGATTTTACAACTGGAATGACAATTTTAATCAGTTAAATTCTTCTTTTTAAAATTGTCGAATTTCGAATCTTCCCCTTTTTTGGGCCAGCTGTTGTTTTCAGTGTTTACATCGGCTGTTAATTGGTTCGGATCAATTTGAATTGATTTTATTTCCTTTTCCGTACCCAACACTTTTTTGACCTCATTGTCATTAAACCTCCAGATTTCAGCAGGGTAATATTTATTTTCCACGCTGCCATCCGCATAGGTAATTTCTGCAATTATAGGCATGACCAGTCCACCCGGCTTTTCAAAAATGACCTCATAAAAATACTTGGTCTTTTTTAAGGATGCTCTTTCTTCTTTTGAGAAGTTATCTAAAAGGTATTCGTTTAATGTTGCAATATCTTCCAGTGACTTTTCTTCACCGGATCCATTGTTGCTCAATTCATCGGCCTTCATTTCTATCAGGAACAGATTTTTACCCAGATCACCAACGCGTCTTCCATACCTGTCGGTCATTGATTTGATTTCTTCGGTAGGTTCATCTGTTACCCTGTATTTTTTGATCTCCTTGATGCCAATATCATTGTTGTCGGTTGTAAAGAACCAACCGCGCCAAAACCAGTCAAGATCTGTTCCTGAAGCGTCTTCCATGGTTCTGAAAAAATCTGCCGGGGTCGGATGCTTGAACCTCCACCTTTCGGCATATGTTTTAAAGGCCTTGTCAAAGAGTTCATGTCCTAAAATCACCTCTCTTAGCATGAACAAACCAGCAGCCGGTTTTGAATAAGCATTGGCACCGCTGTTAAAGACATTGTCATGCTGTGTCATGATAGGAGCGATCCTGCTTTGATCTCCCCTCATATAGCCTACCACATTTTTAGGATAAGCCCTTGAAGGGAAGCCTTCTTCGAAATCCTGCTCCGCCAATAATTGTGCGAAGGTATTGAGTCCTTCGTCCATCCAGCCCCACTGTCTTTCATCAGAGTTGATGATCATCGGGAACCAGTTGTGTCCCACTTCGTGAATGATCACCCCTATCATACCGTTTCTTATGCGGTCAGAATAGGTGCCGTCAGGTTTAGGTCTTCCAAAATTAAAACAGATCATCGGATATTCCATTCCCTGCTGTTTGGCATTTACCGAAATAGCTTTATGATAAGGATAATCAAACATTTGTGCCGAGTAGGATTTTAACGTGCTCGCCACGACTTTTGTTGAATAGGTTTCCCACAGCGGATTGCCTTCTTTTGGGTACATTGAGATTGCCATTACCGTCCGGTTCCCGATCTTTACCGCCTGACCGTCTAAAATATATTTTCTGGAAGTAGCAAAGGCGAAATCCCTGACATTCTCTGCTTTTAATTTCCAGGTCTTTGTTTTTTTAGAAATTTTTTTCTCATTTTCTATCGCTTCTTCCTGTGTCACGATGATCACGGGCTCGTCAAAAGATGTCAATGCCTCCTCATATCTTTTCCATTGTTTGGTTGTAAGCATTTCCTTGCGATTGGTAATAACTCCGGTTCCATCAAGTACGTGATCATCAGGTGTAGTGATATTTACCTCATAATCACCAAAAACGAGGGCAAATTCCCCTCTACCCAGAAACTGAAGGTTTTGCCAACCTTCTACATCATTATAGACCGCCATCCTGGGGAAGAATTGTGCGATGACATAATTGTTATTTCCGTCTTCAAAATGCTCATATCCTGATCTCCCTCCATCCACTACATAGTGTGGGATATTGTACCACCATTTAATTTTGAAACTTGTTTTTTCACCTGATTTTAGTGTAAGCGGCAAGTCAATACGCATCATGGTCCCGTTGATCGTGTAATCCAGGTCTTTATCAGCTGTGTCTTTCACATAATCTATCTTGAACCCTCCGTCAAAGGTTTTTCCCAAAAATGTTTGAGTAAACCTTCTGGGCTTGTAATACGTAGCCGGTCCGGCAGATTTGACATCGTTGGTGATTGCATCTGCAGCCCTTACGTTTTGATCCAGTTGTACCCAAAGGTATTCAAGATCATCAGGAGAATTGTTGTGATAGGTAACCACTTCTTCTCCGTAAATTCTTTGGTTTTCATCATCAAGAAGAATGTCCATTTTATAATCAGCCTTTTGCTGGTAATATTCGTGACCCGGAGCACCTGAGGCAGTACGGTAAGTATTTGGGGTCGCCAGTTCCTGTTTTAGCTGTCTGAACTTGCTGATGTTATAGTGGCCCTCTTTTGTCTTTTCCTGTTTGGCTTCAATTTGCTGTGCCAATGAGATATTGCTTATCAATATAGCAGCAATAAATAGGGTGATTTTGTTCATAGAATAATACGATTTTTTAATAATTTCCGAAAGTAATAATTTTAAGATAAATGTAATAAGCACTTATAATTTTAACATTTCTTTATCATTTGCCTTTACCAGGATAAATGTTTTTTGAATCTCACCAAGGGTGAGTTTGATAAAATTTTGCTGCGATTCAAATTCTTCAAAAAGCATTGCATTTTGAACTTGAATGCTTTTAATTTCCTTTACATTTTCAATTTCCAGATAGATATAAACAATATCATGTTCATATTCTTTGCCTAAGTAAGTATAGGTTTGGTCACGGCCATTGATGTCAACTTTGAATTTCGCCCTAATATAAGCTTCTAAAAACCGGTCGGTATTTTCATGTTCATTTTTGGTGGCGAGCTCCATCGGAAGTTCGGTACGGGTCTCAAGGACTTTTTCAACGTCATCAATAAAAAAACGCATGATGATCTGCACTGATTCTTTTTCTGCAATATAATCTACCTTTGTCAGGCTGATATAATATTCATGTAGTCCAAAAGCCAGCGTTGGAAGAACCATAATCCAAAGGATTATTTTTGATATTTTCATTTTGATAAAAATGTTATTTTTGGATGGCGCAAAAGTAAGGATAGAAAGTTATATCCGTTCAAAAAAAAAAGTTAAACTTGGATACCCACCAAAAGATACTGGATCATTTAAAACAGGATGCGATTCTCCACAATGCCATTTTGAAACTTGGAAGGGAAGTAAGGCCGGAACTGAGCATCGATATTTATCATGCGTTGCTGTCATCAATCGTGTCACAGCAATTGTCTACCAAGGTGGTAAAAGTAATATGGAATCGTTTTACGGACCTTTTTATTGATGGTTATCCAACAGCAGAGGCCTTGCTTGCAACAGACCATGACTTATTGAGAAAGGTTGGACTTAGCAATAACAAAGCCCGGTATATCAAAAATGTGGCTGAATTTAAAATGGCCAATGACATGACTTTTGATTATTTAAAACAGTTTAATGACGATGAGGTCATCAGTTATTTAACACAAATCAAAGGTGTTGGCAAATGGACGGTTCAAATGATCCTGATGTTCCCCATGGACAGGCCCAATGTTTTCCCGGAAGACGATCTCGGCATTCAAAATGTCATGAAATCTCTTTACAATATAAAGCTTGAGAAGAGGGAATTAAAACTCAAGATGAATGAAATTGCCAGGGTATGGTCACCGTACAGAACAATAGCTTCTAAGTATTTATGGGAAATTGGCGGTATATGATCAATACCTCATCATTTTACTTGATCTATTCTTCTTCCTGCATAGAAACGAGATAAGCATCCTTATTTTGAAGGAAAATATCGATGACCTCAATAAGCCTGCCTTGTTCATATAAATTCACAATTCCTTTTGGGAGACAAAACTGAATGAATTGATTGATTTGTTCTTTTTCTATTGTTAAGGTTTTGGCAAAGAAATCATCACCGAAATGTTCTCTTATAGTTTTTATATGAATTTTATTCATTGCCAATTCTTTGTCCTCATCCATAAGTTGTTTCAACTTTCGGTCCCTTTTGCGATTCCCCGATACAATATTGTAAATATCATCTATACCCCCAGGTTTGAACATTAAGGCTTGCAAGATCACAATGGGCGTGCTTTTTTGACTGTAGGCATTGAGGTTTCTGTCTATTTTTGCAAGGGGTTTCTTTCCGGCATTGGGCAAACCAAGTTCTTCGGCCATGTCATCGTATTGCATCACGATCACTTCATCCAGTTCATTTGTGAGTTCCAAAAGGTTGATTTGGATAAATTTTTTGAGCAGGTGGTCCTGATTGATCATAATGATCTTGTTTTGAAATTGAACATCGGATATGATCAGGGTATCCTTGTCATTTACTGTGATTTTAAATTGCCCTTTTGCATTTGAAATTGACCCTTTCTGGGTGTTTTTGTTAATGATATGAGCATTTTCAACAGGAAGGGAATCATTTTTTACTTCGCCTGATATCAGGGTCCCGGTTTCCTGGGCATGGGCCGGTAAAGCCAGAAAGACCATTGTTATCAGGAAAAAGTAAAGTTGATTCATTGTTCAAAGAAACGATTATGACTGTAAAAATAAGATGAATATGGTTATAATATTTTGTTAAAGAGTAACTTTCGTTATTTTTGACCAAAAGCAAATTATGAAAAAAATGATTGTGGCCAGTACTTCCACTATCTATGGGGGGAAGTTTCTTGAGTACCTTATTCCTCATCTGAAGGTTCATTTCCGGTCGGCTCACAAGCTTTTGTTTATACCTTATGCAAGGCCTGGTGGCATTTCATATGAAGCTTATACTGAAGTGGTCAGGGAAGGATTGAAGGAATTGCCGCTCCTTGTTCAGGGAATCCATGAATTTAAAGATCCAAAGGAAGCGATTAATGGTGCGGATGCTATTTTTGCTGGAGGGGGAAATACCTTTGTTTTAATGAATACTTTGATCAAAAAAGGCTTGATTCCGGTCCTGAAGGATGTCATTCTCAAAGGCACGCCTTATTTGGGAACCAGCGCAGGCAGTAATATTGTGGGCCCGAGTGTAAAAACAACAAACGACATGCCAATTGTTTTGCCGGCAACATTGACATCATTGAACCTGCTGCCATTTAATATCAACCCTCATTATCTTGATCCGGATCCTGAATCCAAACACAAAGGGGAGACAAGAGAGACCAGAATAAATGAGTTTCATATGTATAACGAGGAAACCGTTATTGGTCTGAGGGAAGGAAGCTGGATTGCTGTGAACGGAAATGAAATGATCCTTAAAGGAGGTCTTCAGGCACGAATTTTTGTAAAAGGCAAGCCACCTTTTGAATTAGAGTCGGGTCAGGATATGTGCGTCATTTTAGATGCTTAAGACATGAGCAGTGCCCCAAATGCCCCAAACATGATCAATAGAAAGTAAAGTGCAATCCCAATGATCAAAAGTATTCCTATGAATTTATAGTGGGCGTTCAATTTCTTTAACCCAAAGGTCAGCAAGCTGCTGTCTTTGTTGATAAGGGCCTGCTTTGTTTTATGACCGAACTGGAACAGGAAAAAAACAGGTATAAAATAGATGCCTGCCATAATCAGATAAAAAAAGGCAAAGAAATTTGGTGATATGCCACCCAGGTATCCATCTGGCAAATTAGCCATTATTGTGCCAATGGAAAAAGACATGACTATAAGCAAAGCAATTGCTATAAAGCCGACAATGGCGATAAAAGTAGCCCACTTCGACATTTCCATAAGATATTTTTCTGCTTGCTTACTGATTTCCATAAAATGCAATTTTATTTATTAAGGTTTAAAAACCTGAAACAGTAAGCTTGTACTGCTCCATGAATATTTTGTTTCAATATTGATAGACAATGGCATTGATATTCATCCCGGCTCCTACAGATGCCAGCATGATGGCATCTCCCGCTTTAATTTCATGATCATCCAGTTCATGGTTGAGGATCAAATCGAGCAGGGTAGGCACGGTAGCTACTGAACTGTTACCCAGTTTATTGATACTCATGGGCATAACATCTTCAGGAATTTTGGCTTTGTATAACCTATAAAATCTTTTGATAATGGCTTCATCCATTTTTTCATTGGCCTGGTGGATCAGGATTTTTTTTATTTTTTCGATCGGAAGGCCAGCTTGATCCAATGCTCCTTTCATCGCAACAGGCACCTTATTCAGGGCAAATTCATAGATTTTTCTACCATGCATTTTTAAATAACGTGATTCACCGGATATTTCTGAATTGTTCGATTCGCCAAAATAGATATAATGGGCCTCTTCAAAGGTAAAGGTTTGATTGGCATAACTTAAAATGCCTTTTGACTCATCAATGCCCTGTTCAATAATACAGGCTCCTGCACCATCAGCGTAGATCATGGAATCTCTGTCATGAGGATCAACGATTCGAGACAAGGTTTCAGAGCCGATAACGAGACATTTTTTCGCTGCACCCGATTGAATAAATTGATTTGCCTGGATAAGGCCTTGTATCCAGCCCGGGCAACCGAAAATGATGTCATAGGCCACACAATCAGGGTTCTCGATGCGCAGCAGGTATTTTACTTTGGAAGCCAGACTTGGGAGCATGTCAGATTGTTTGTTGGCCACTCCCAGGTCTCCGAAATTATGTGCAAAAATAATCTGATCAATCGTTTCAGGATCTATTTGGGCCTTGTTGATTGCAATTTGAGAGGCGATGGCTGCTATTTCACTATTGAGCAGGCCAGATTGAAGATACCTTCTTTCTTCAATTCCCGTGATATTTTTAAATTTTTCAATAATCGTGGTATTTGAGTCAGTTAAAGGATCTTTTTTCTCACTGTAGAAAGTGTTCTTTAAAAAATCTGTATTTTTCTTAATACTGTCAGGTATGTAACTCCCTGTGCCTGTTATTATTGAATTCATTATTGGAGTTTTATGCTTTGAATTTGACCAGCCGCTAAGATAGTGGATATTTGTTGAATGCTAAAATCAGCAAGCCTAAAAATCGACATCAAACCACTTAAATCACTGACTTTTTAATTTGATACGCATCACTGTGGCAATAGACAAGGCCCTGTTTTTGATTGTTGTTGATTGCAGACCGTTAAAATGTCGATCAACCGACTTGTTGAACAGGTTTAACCATGTTTCAAAATTCATGGCAGTTATACTTTTTTTCTCATGAACCTCAATATGAGGCCTGATCGCGTTACTGGTATATGTTCCGGAATAAAAGAGGGTGTTGTCCCAAAAATCAACCAATATTTTGAGATGCGCCTCCAATTTATGAGCATCTTTGAATTCCTCAAAAAAGGGACCTAATTCTTCATGATTCAAGAGGTCTTCATAAAAGGTTTTCACGATCAAATGAAGATCTTCACGGGAGGAGATGTCAGGCTTCATTTCAACATGCTATTGTCGAACAACCAGGGCAGGAGGTCCTTGATAGACCGGGCCTTCACAATTTCTCCTCTTTCTCCTGTAAAGAAGATCTCAATGTTGCTTTCTTGGTTTATCTCATATTCTGCAATGGCCTGCCGGCATGACCCACAGGGAGCCGCCGGCCTGTCAACTTCCTTAATGGCTGAGGCAGCCGATATGAATATTTTTTTTATTTTACCCTTGGGACGTTGTGACATGGCACTCCAAATGGCTACTCTTTCTGCGCAAATCCCTGAAGGATAAGCTGCATTTTCCTGATTGTTTCCGGTAAATACGGACCCGTCATCCAAAATAACGGAGGCCCCCACATAAAATTCAGAATAGGGGGCATATGCCTTTTCCCGGGCTTCTATTGCCTGTAAAAGCAACCCCTTTTCAGAATCAGAAAGTTCTTCTGAACTTTCATAAACAGTGAATTTTGATGAAATGTTTTGGTCGCGCATAACAGAAAAATAAACGTAAAGAATTTTTATTAAATATAGAGAATATTCGTTGAATCCAAACCTGGGACCAGCAAAAGGAACAACATCCGGATAATATTACTTTGATTCTGATTGGCGCAACAATTTAGAAATAAGCATATGAGTCCCCCAAATTAATTGTCAAGGAAAATCTCAAAGTGCTTTCCAAAGGGTTGTTCACATCAGAGGCATTGATCAAATAGGAGACGTCAAGCGTAGTGCTCCTGAACTTAAACCCTGTTCCCAAAGTGAAAAATTGGCGGTTTCCTTTGTTGGCACTTTCATGAAAATAACCGGCTCTTACCGAAAAAACTTCATTGTAAAGGTATTCAGCACTGGCTGCCCAGATAAATTCTTCGAGTTCTTCCTCAAAACCTCTCGGTGCATCATAGAAGGACTGAAACATACCTTTGAGGAATCCTACATTGTCGTCTTTACCCGAAATAACCTCCCCTGAGCTGTCGCGAATGGGAGGGGTGGGAACCAATAGTTTATTCAATTCAAGATTGGTCGTAATGGTATTGGAATTGTCAAGTATAAAATCAAAACCTCCTCCAAGTTTCAGATTGGTAGGAATAAAACTTTCTTGCCCGCCCAGAACCAATTCAACTTTGGGCCCCATGTTGGACAGGTTTACTCCCGCACGCCACCTTCCATTAAAGTCACCATAGTTGTTTTCTTCACTTTGATAGAACATAGAAACGTCTACGGCGAAGGTATTAACGGTTTGAATCTCAGAATTATCAACTCTTACGGCCAGATTGGAATGAATATACCTCAAGCCTACTGCCATTGATATGACTTCACTCAATTTAAGGGAATAGGCGCCGTCTAAAGCGAATTCATTCGGGTTTTCAGAACCCAGACTGATTCCCGAACCGTCTGTAAGTTCAATGGATCCCAAAGAAAAGTAGGTCAGGCTTGATGACCAGGCACTTCTTTCATTGATTTTATTAGCCACGAATAAACTGGTCAGACTTACATCGTTTGTCAGGTTTCTTAACCAGGGCGTATAATTAAGCCCGATCTGCCATTGTGATTCTGAGAAAGCATATTTGGCGGCATTGTAGTGGAGTGAACTGACATCCGGAGAGGTAGCGACTCCCATATCAGCTAAACCTCCGGCTCTTGCATCAGGAGCTATTAACAAAAAGGGTGCGGCAGTTGTAATCGGGTTGACTTCACTTTGTGCATAAGAACTAAAAAGTCCAAGTAATGTAGCGATGGCAATTAGACTTAATTTTTTCATCTAATAATTAGGATTTAGGGATTTTGTCAAAATTGTTATTGTAATATGACAAGTTTTTCAAATTTTTCAGCCTGAGCATTTGATATTTGAGACCTTACATGAAGTTTGTATACATAAACGCCCTTACCAATTTTGTTGCCAAAATCATCAAGACCGTTCCAGGAAATGTCCCTGGACAAAAGCCCGTCTGATTGCACAGATCGGTTAAGGGTTTTTATCAGTTTACCTGAAACCGTGAAAATTTGTACCTGAACATCTAATGATTCGTTTGGTTTGTTGTGATTAAACCAAAATTCGGTATAATTTATAAACGGATTCGGATAATTCAATACATTACTTAATATTAAGTCATTGTCATTGACTACAATAAAACTTAACGTTGATTCAGATGGATTATTGTACGTGTCCCAACATTTAAATTTAATTGTATGTAAACCGGGCTCAAGATCCCGAAATGGGAACTTCACTTTACCCTTTTGGTAGTCGTTCAATTCTGTTTCGTAGTAATCATTCAATACATACGGATTGGCATTGTTGTCGTCTAAAATGGCTATGATATCATGGTCAACCGCCGTGATGGATGTATTGATGCCTGAAATATCCTCCAGCACTGCGTATAAAACGGGAGATGCGCTTGTGTTTCCACCGTCAACAAAGGATTCATCATTCATAAAAAGCCGGATATCGGGTCCTTCTGAATCCTCGGGCGCACTGGTGTCAATCCCTCCAATGACTATCGAGAGATCTGAACCGGTTTTGTCTGCTGCAAGATTTTCGGCATAAAGACTGATTTTTGCCTTTCCGAAGGCGATTCGTATATCCTTTGGAACGATAAAGTCAAAGGAAAAAGCACCATTGTTCACGGTGGCCCTCCCCCTGAATATTTTGCTCTCTACAGCTGTAAAGGCCATTTTTCTTCCAAAATTATCATTGTCAAGGGTAGATTTGTCTAATGCCTTGTCATAAATAGTAGCAGTAAGGGTGCCATTGTAGTCACTGATTTGCTGGTCGTTAGGATCAGTGATGATGCCTTCCAGCTTAATTTTCGACAATGCCTTGAGGGTGTCCCTGGATGTGCTCAGGTCATTTCCGTTTATTTTAGTGATTTTTATATTGGGCTTGGCCTGGGCCAGTTTCATTGCGGGATCTCCGAAATTGTATATAAAGAACCTTTGGGCTGTGCCGAAACCGTGTTTACTGTACATCAGAGCCTCAGCTATCGTATAATCCTGGCCTTCAAATCCAAAAAGATTTTGAATCAGGCTGTTATTAAATACCTGGCCCACACTGATAAAAATTTCACGAGAAGTAGAGATCATGTTGACCGCTCCGCCCCGGGGATTCAAAAAAGTATATTCACCTGCCGTAGGTCTTATGGGATTGTCGAATCTTGCAAATTCGCAGGTAACCGTTATAAACAGAGGGAGTGTGTTGAAATTCTTCCAATTCTGTATTTGAGGCACCTCAAGAATTCTTTCTCCTGCCCAGCCATTTACCCCGCCATGGCCAAAATAATCGACCACCAAAGTACCCGTTTCAACGGCATTGTTGATTGCTTCATTGACCGTTGGATATAGTTCACCCCCGGCTGAAGTTTCTTGCTGGTGTGCATCGGAATAAATCTTTTTAAGGTTGAATTCCGGCTTTTTTTTCTCTACTTCCTGTGCAATCAGGTCTACGGTCTGTTGTAATACAAATTCATTGGGTTCATCCGGGTCATCGGCGACGAAGGTTACTGTATTCCGCCAGTCACCAAAAGAATTGCTTGAATAGTAGTTCAAGGTCTTGTCAATGGTCTCCCTTGCCTCTGCGAGCGTGGTCACAGGAAATCTTCCGGTTGCAACATCCTGCATATCGGCGGGGCCAAGCGATCCTTCATCGTCATCCATCATTCCAAAATAATCATCCGTCACATAAGAGGTCACAAGATTAAAACTTTCAAACGATTGAAAAGCAGGTACAATATTGTTATTATCAGTGATACGATCTTTAAAATCGAAAGATGAATCCCCAAAAAGGCAGACATATTTGACCCTTTTTTGCGGAGAGGAGGCATTGAGGTATAAGAATCTTATAAAATCTCTAATGGCTGTCAGATCAGGAGACCCTGAACCGAATTCATTATAAATTTGATTCAGGTCAATGACCTCAGCGTTCATACCTGAGTTTGAACGGTGAAAATCTGCCAGGCGATCTGCTTCAGACTTGAGTTCATCTCGTGTAATGATAACATATTCCAAATCTTTCAACTGGTGAAGATTTTGATTTTCAACAATATTGTCAACAATGGCCTCAGGAATGCCATAATCTCCGGACCCGTGAGCAATGAATTCCCTGATGGTTCCGCCGCTGCTCTTGAATGTGAAATCAGGTCCGTCACTGCTACTGCTGATCACGGCAGGATTGACCGGATCGGTCACATCCCATAGTTCGTTTACATTGGTTCTGTTTTGGATCTTGTACTCATAGACTTGCGATGCGTCATTTGTGTTGACATTCCTAAATGAGAATTGTTGACCCCGGGCTATTAGCTTTTTGCTGCCAATGATTTCAATATAATCCAAATAAGCCCTTGAAGATGGGTTACCTCCGTTTAAAAACTGGATATCAATAGCAATTTGCTCCTGGTTCAGAACAATTGAACTCGTATTTTCATTGGAAGAAGCCAGGGTAAGGGAACCCAACGGGAGCCCGTTAAAATTCAAGCGCATCAGATCCTGACCATTGATCTTTAATTCCATCTGGGTGTCATTGGAAGAAATGGCAACAGCTCTTGCCCTGATCGTGGTCCGTAAAATCAAACCTGAAATTTTGACGTTCTTCAAAACTAAAATCTTCGCCAAGCCATTGTTGTCCGTTGGCAAAAAGATTCACATTCTCCAATTCATGCAGCAAAAAATCGTGGTAGGTACTGATCTGCCTGACAGCCGGCTGCATCGGTTCGTTATAAGCCAGTACTCTTTTACCCGGACCATTGTCTGTAGTTATGAAATAATAAGCAAAGTCACTGTAAATATTTGTTCGATGGCGTGAAAGTTCCGGCTGGGACGACTCGACATCCCAATGATGCGGCCCTTGGGCATAAAACAGGATATAATCATTTTCATCGAAATTACCGTCTCCTTCACCCGCAACAAAAATGGAATTTTCCTGCAGGTCATCATACCTGAATTCACTGTTCAACTGCGGTAGAAGTTTACCTCCGTTTCCATAGATTTTTATGTTTTTCGGGTCAAGGCCCGAAGTATTCACACCAATTTCCTGGAGCAGTTTTTTGTCAATTTTAAAAATTCCGGTAGTGTCCACTCTGAATTTATACCAGGACCCGCTTGAAAGCACTGACTTGTCAGTATAAACGGGAGCCTTTTGCAGTTTCATAGCATCACTGACAAGCCTGGGACCCAAAACGTAATCTAAAGTAAAGGAAAGAATCTTTTTGATCTGCCCCTTGTCATTGATCAGTGGCTTCAGTTGGAGCACCCCTACAGCTCTTTCCTTTATTTTTGTCACTTTGAATTCGCTTTCAATGGCTATAGGAATATCTTTTATTGCAATGGCCCCAAGTCGCGACTCAGGTAACACCGAAAATTTAACATTTTTTATTTGGTATTCCTGTACTATTACGTTGCTTTGTACGTTAAATATATGAGTTGAGGTCGGGATTTTGTTTTCGTCAAAAAAATTGTCTTCAACCAAAGGCAGATAAACAGTTTTGTCTTTGCTCAGCTGAATGAGGTTTTGGTCGTTCCATTGCAGTGTAAATGATTTAGAATCAATATTTTGAGAAAAAATCAGAAAACTCTGTGTTAGAAAGCTTAGAAAAAGGAAATACTTTTTTGAAAACATAGGTGATTGAAATCTTTCAAATTTAAATATTTTACAGGATTAAACATAATAAAGAAATAAAACAATCGTTATACAAGCATTGAAACCGAAATTTAACCGATTTCAATCGTTTTTGTATTTATCTAAAAAATAGTTAATTAATAATTATGAAAAAGTTTAGCAGTAACAAAGTACTACTCCTGTTATTAACAACTGTGCTTATGGCGAGTTGCAGTAAAAGTAACAAGAGTGTTTCCACTTTAACGGGTTGGGAGTATAACAATCCAAAATATGGTGGTTTTCAGGCTAATGCCAATTACAGGGAGCAAGGCCCGCCACCAGGAATGGTATTGATTGAAGGAGGAACGTTTACTATGGGAAGCGTTCAGGATGATGTGATGTTTGATTGGAATACTACTCCGGTTAAACAGCAGGTACGTTCATTTTATATGGATGAAGCAGAAGTGACAAATATTGAGTATTTACTATATCTTCAATATCTGGAAAAAGTATTTCCACCATCAGATGATACTTACAGAAAAATATATCAGGCAGCTTTACCTGACACCTTGGTTTGGAGAAATACATTAGGCTTCAATGAATTATTAACAGAGAATTATCTGAGACACCCGGCATATGCAGAGTATCCGGTTGTTGGTGTTTCCTGGAGACAGGCAGCAGAATATTGTAAATGGAGAACGGACAGGGTGAATGAGAAAATCCTTATTGACAAAGGAGTGCTACACACCTTGTTTGACATGGATTCATTGAATGTTGAAGGAGCCAACCGTTTTGATTCAGAAACTTACCTGACAAATCCTAATTTATTATTTGGTGGTGATTCTACCATTTATTACAAAGGGATCAGGGATTTTGCAAAAAAAGAAAAAAAGACAGAAGGTTCTTTTACAGGAAGACACGTCAAAACTTCCGATGGTATACTGGCACAAAGATTCAGGTTACCAACTGAAGCTGAGTGGGAATACGCCGCAAAAGCTTTAATCGAGAACAGGGAATACAATAGCATAAGGGGTAGAAAAAAATACTCGTGGAACGGAGAAACAACACGTGAAACCTCTAGAAGGTACAAGGGAGACCAGATGGCTAATTTCAAGCAAGGAAAAGGTGATTACAGTGGATTGGCCGGATGGAGCAATGACGGTGCCGATATCACCATGAGAATTAAATCATACAAGCCTAATGCCTTTGGATTATACGATATGAGTGGTAATGTCGCTGAATGGGTGGCAGACGTCTACAGGCCAATCATTGATAATGATGCCAATGACTTCAGTTATTTCAGAGGAAATGTCTTTTCTAAAAAGAAAATTGACAAGGAAGGAAACGTCGTTGTGGTTGATTACAACAATGTAGAATTCGACACCCTTGACAATGGAAAGATCGTTCCTAAGGATCTTCCGGGAAGTATCAAATACGTTCCTGTGACAAAAAGGGATGCCTTTATGAGAAGAAATTATGAGAAAGCTTATAATATTGACAGCAGAGATGGTGATATTGCCTCTACCAAGCAATATTTCAGAGATGAGGACGAAGTTGATAACAAGCCAAGGATGTATAATTCTCCGATGATACCAAGACAAATTGGTGAAAGCGGTTTGATCATACAGCAGTATGATACCAAAACCAGAAATACGTTGATCAGTGATCAAACAAGAGTTTATAAAGGAGGATCATGGAATGACAGAGCTTATTGGATGGATCCTGCTCAAAGAAGGTATTTGCCGGAATATATGGCAACCAATTACATCGGATTCAGATGCGCTACGGATAAACTGGGGCAGATGTCATATTCGAGAAGGCGTAAACAAGGAAATTGATTCATAAAAATTCCTATCAATAAAACTTATAATTTTAATTCA
>CBDUAP010000006.1:0-33460 GCA_965365165.1 uncultured Flavobacteriaceae bacterium | reverse complement strand
CAGTGCTGCTGAAGCTTCAGGTGTATTGGTGCCAATTCCAATTTGAGCATTTAATACGATGCTGAAACTCATTAAAAAAATTAGTGCTGTTAAAATTTTATTCATGATGCCTATATGTTTTTATTCAATTATAATTGTTTTTACACCTTGCTTGCCTTCGTATTCAAATTTGAGAAAATACAAGCCGCTTTTTATTTTTTGCACGGGGAGGTTTCCAATATCACCGTTCATTTGTATTTGATCATATGACTGGAGCAATCTTCCATTGACATCAAATAATATGGCCCTGAGATCTGACACATCTCCTGAAAAATGGAAACGAATATCAGCTTCTGCTGATTTAACCGGATTAGAAATCAATTCGATTCCGGCAGAGAGAAAAAGGTCATCGGTTGCTAAAACGATTTGAGCGTCGATTCCAAAAGTAAGCTGGCTGAATACCGAAAGATCTACTTCATTCAATGGGTCGCTGCTTACATTTCCGTTAAGCAGATCACCAGTGACAACATTTGTTTGGGTACCACTAATGAGATTCCAGATACCGCTGCCACTATCATAACCTACAATGGCCACCGCGTTCAAAACGTTTCCGTTGTCATTCACCAGGCTTGTGATATCACTATTTTCATTCCATGGCAAAGTAACTTTGGCAGCTCCTGTCATTTCCCAGTACTCCACATTACCCACCGCATCAACTTCAGCACCATTGGCCCCGATGGCAGGAGGAGAATTAAAATAAATGGCAGTAACGTTTCCTGAATGATCAGCTGTAACGGGTGCATATGTTCCATTGTCTCCTGTTGGAAGTTTTGTGATACCGGTGCCATACGCAGTTACCTTTCCAACAACAAATTCCTGTTCTGAACCCCATGTATTTCCCGACTCAACAGAAAAAACACCTCCGGGGTCTACCTCTACAACCGAGTTACTTGTCGTAAACGAAGTATTGTTTGACACATATAATTCTGCTCCTGGGCCCACATAAATCGATTGAGCCGGGACCATTTGAAAACAAAACAATCCCGCTGTCAGCAAAGTTAAATTTATTAAAAAAGGAGGATGAAGTATTTTTAGCGCCATAAGCTCAATTTTACCTCAAACTTAATAAAAATTAGCTACCTATTTTTCTCTTTTGCCATAAATTATTTTGGCAATAATCTGCATCAGAACCAATAAGCCGGAAACGATATTTGCCACTATAATGGAGAAACTGTTTATTTTGACCCCGTAAATCAGCCAAAAAGCCATGCCTACAAAAAGCACCAGATACATGGATAGTGAAATTCCTTTAACTTCCTTTGTCTTCAAAGTTTTGTAAACCTGTGGCACAAAACCGGAGGTTGTAAGTATTGCTGCAACAATACCGATGTATTCTAAATTAAGATCCATCAACCAACGATATTGACGATCTTACCCGGCACGACGATCACCTTTTTGGGCGTTCTTCCCCCAAGTTGTTGCTGTGTACGCTCATCTTCCAAAACCGCTTTCTCAATAGCTTCCCGGTCCAGATCGAGAGACAACTCCTTGGTAAATCGCATCTTTCCATTGAAAGAAACAGGATAATTCTTGGTGCTCTCCACAAGGTACCTCGCTTCAAAAATCGGAAATTCAGCGGTTGAAATTGATTCCGTGTTGCCCAATTTTTCCCATAATTCTTCCGCAATATGTGGTGCATAAGGAGAGATCAGCAGGACAAGGGGTTCAAGAATTGCCCGCTTATGACACTTCATGGCAGTTAATTCATTAACGGCTATCATGAAAGAGCTCACCGAAGTATTAAATGAAAAATTTGCGATATCCTCATCCACTTTTTTAATGGTCTTGTGCAGGGTCTTTAATTCCTGAGCATCAGGCTTATCATCTGACACAAAAAATTCACCGTTATCAGAGTGGAACAATTTCCACAATCTTTTCAAAAATCCATGAACACCTGAAATGCCAGCTGTATTCCATGGTTTGGCCTGTTCCAGAGGTCCCAGGAACATTTCGTAAAGCCTGAGCGTATCTGCCCCGTAATCGCGACAAATATCATCAGGATTTACCACGTTGTATTTCGATTTTGACATCTTTTCAACTTCGCGGCCAACAATATATTTTCCATCCTCCAGGACAAAATCAGCCTTCGCCAGGTCTTTGTTCATTGAATGCGCCCTGAATCCTTCAATATCAAGTTCATTTGATGAATTCACAAGGGAGACATCCACATGCAGCGGCTGTACCTTTTGATCACCAATAAGCCCTTTTGACACAAAAGTATTCTCACCTTCAATTCGATACACATAGGCAGACGTACCCAGAATCATTCCCTGATTGATCAGTTTTTTGGCATATTCATGAACGGGGACATGACCCCTGTCAAAAAGAAATTTCTGCCAAAACCTGGAATACAACAAGTGTCCGGTGGCGTGTTCACTCCCTCCAATATAAAGGTCAACGTCTCTCCAGTAGTCCAAGGCCTCCTTTCCACAAAAAGCCTCAGCGTTATTGGCGTCCATATAACGGTTAAAATACCAGGAACTTCCTGCCCATCCCGGCATGGTGTTGAGCTCAAGCGGAAATATGGTGGTATTATTGATCTGGTCATTTGATACGATCTCCCGGCTTTCAGTGTTCCAGGCCCAGACAGAAGCATTTCCCAAAGGTGGTTTTCCATCTTCCGTGGGTAAATACTTTTCCACCTCAGGGAGGGTAATGGGTAAACAGGCCTCTTCAATCATTTTGGGGACACCATTGACATAGTAAACCGGAAAGGGTTCTCCCCAGTATCTTTGTCTCGAAAATACGGCATCACGCAGACGATAATTCACCTTACCCTTTCCAATCTTTCTTCCCTCGAGGGCCTCAATAACCCTTTTGATCGCCTCTCCGGAATTCATTCCATCGATAAAATCGGAATTCGTGATTCTGACGTTTTTATCTTCAACCGCCCCCTCAGAAATATCCTGATCCTCAAAAATGTTAGGTATATCAAGCTTAAAGTGTTTTGCAAAATCATAGTCTCTTTGATCCCCACAGGGAACCGCCATGACTGCACCCGTTCCATAACTGGCGAGCACATAATCCCCGATCCAGATCGGGACCTTTCTCCCGCTAAAAGGATGAACCGCATAAGCCCCTGTAAAAACCCCTGAAATGGTTTTGACATCCGACATACGATCCCTTTCACTTCTCTTTGATGTTTGCAGAACATAGGCCTCCACCGCTTCTTTATTGTCGGCGGTGGTAATCTTTGAGACCAGTCCGTGTTCGGGAGCCAGAGTCATAAAAGAAACTCCAAAAATCGTATCAGGTCTTGTTGTAAAGACCTCAAAATAGTCCTTATGGCCATCTATATCAAAACGAACCATCGCACCTTCGGACCTTCCTATCCAGTTGGTTTGTGAATCTTTCAGAGGTTGCGGCCAGTCAATTTCATCCAATCCGTCAAGCAATCTTTGTGCATAGGCGGTTATCCGCATTGACCATTGCTTCATTTTCTTTCTGACTACCGGATAACCTCCGCGTTCAGAAACTCCGTTGACAATTTCATCATTGGCGAGAACAGTACCCAACGCCGGGCACCAGTTCACTTCGGTCTCAGACAGATAAGTCAGGCGGTACTGAGATAGTACAGATTCCTTTTTCGCTTCGTCAAAGGCATTCCACTGAGCTGCCGAGAAATCAGGTACGTCTGTGTCGCAAGATGCATTCACCCCGGAGTTACCCTCCTGTTCAAAAATCTTAATCAATTCGCTAATGTCTCTTGCCTTATTTGCATCCAGGCAATAATAAGATTCAAACAATTGAATGAAAATCCATTGTGTCCATTTATAATACGAAGGATCAGAGGTTCTTACCTCCCGGCTCCAGTCAAAAGAGAATCCAATCTGATCTAATTGCCTGCGGTATGTTTTTATATTCTCACTGGTTGTTTTTGAAGGATGCTGACCCGTCTGAATGGCATATTGTTCGGCCGGTAAGCCAAAAGAATCATATCCCTGGGGGTGCAGTACATTAAAACCCTTGTGGCGCTTGTACCTTGCGTAAATGTCTGAGGCAATATAACCCAGGGGGTGCCCTACGTGTAAACCTGCACCACTAGGGTATGGAAACATATCAAGTACATAAAATTTTTCCTTTCCACTTTTATTTTCCGCCCTGAAGGTTTGATTGTCGCTCCAGTATTTTTGCCACTTGGCTTCTATTTCATTAAAGTAATATTTCATCCCAGATGCTCTAATATGATTGTTCACAAAGGCGTCAACCCTGTTCGGTCCTTACAATAAAAAGGAATCGATTTGTTTCATTGCTGAAAATAAGTGCTTTGGCAAATTAAACAAGGCTAAAACCTGCGATTTATTTCAAGTTGGCAAAGTTACACTTAAAGAAGGAAAGGACAAAGCGCAAAATCTATTCTTAATTTTTATATATTTACGTTTTTTAAGTTAAAAATTCTGATTCATGTATAAGCCCCTCATATACCTGATCGGTGTTTTTTTGTTTTTGTCGTGCACAACTCAAAAGCAAAAAGCCGACCTTATTGTTACCAATGCCAATATTTACACCGTAAATGATATCCTGCCAAAAGCTGAAGCCTTTGCTGTACTTGATGGAAAATTTATAGGGGTAGGAAGTTCAAAAAATATTCTAGCCGCATTTAAATCCAAAAACATACTTGATGCCGGAGGAAAAACAATTGTTCCGGGTCTCATTGACGGACATTGTCATTTTTATAATCTGGGCACCGGCTTGCAAAAGGTTGAACTCAGAGGAACCCGAAGCTATAAAGAAGTTTTAATGAGACTGGAGCAATTTCAAAAAGAAAAGAAAGTTGATTTTATTCAGGGCAGAGGCTGGGATCAAAATGACTGGGAGGAAAAAGCATTTCCTACCAAAGCCGCTCTGGATAAATTATTTCCGAACACCCCGGTAGCACTGACAAGAATTGACGGACATGCCATGCTGGTGAACCAGGCAACCATGGATCTGGCGGGAATAGATGAAAACACCCAGGTGGATGGTGGAGAATTTATCAAAGAGAATGGCAAGCTTACCGGAGTACTTATTGACAATGCAAAAGGAATGGTCAACCGCATCATCCCCCCTGTAAGCAAAAAACAATCTATCCAGGCTTTAATGGATGCCCAGGACGTTTGCCTTGAAAAGGGGCTTACCACTGTGAGCGATGCCGGCCTTTCAAAAGATATTATTGAACTTATTGACAGCCTTCAGCAAAAAGAGGTGTTGAAAATAAAAATTTATGCCATGATTTCGGCCCATCCTGATCATTTTGATCATTATTTAAAGACGGGGCCCATCAAAACTGAGAAACTCAATGTGAGGTCATTTAAAGTTTATGCCGATGGTGCTCTGGGATCAAGAGGTGCTGCCCTGAAGGAGCCTTACTTCGATAGAGAAGGACACTTTGGCGCCCTCGTGACGAGTATTGATGACCTTTCGTCCATTGCCAGATTATTGGCAAATTCGGAATTTCAAATGAATACTCATGCCATTGGAGATTCAGCCAATTCATTTGTGCTGAAAACCTATGCCCGTGAATTGAAGAGCAGGACAAACCGGAGATGGCGAATTGAGCATGCCCAGGTCATCGATCCGGAGGATTTCGATTATTTTACAGAAATCATTCCGTCGGTGCAACCCACACATGCCACCAGTGACATGTATTGGGCAGAAGATAGGCTGGGACCTGAAAGGATCAAAGGGGCATATGCTTATAAGGATTTATTGAATATAAACGGACGCATTGTTCTGGGTACGGATTTTCCTGTGGAAAAGGTGGATCCGATGCTTACATTTTATGCAGCTGTTGCCAGAAAAGACCTGAAAGGTTATCCCAAAGAGGGCTTTGAAAGCAAAAACGGATTAAGCAGGGAGGAAACCTTGAAGGGGATGACTCTTTGGGCTGCTTATGCCAATTTTGAAGAAAATGAAAAAGGTTCCATCGAAGAAAATAAATACGCTGACTTTTTGATTCTGGACAAGAACATGATGGAAATTGAAATAGAAGAAGTTCCAAATATCGAAATAAATGGAACTTATATCAACGGGGAGAAAGTCAATTAATTTACAAAATGATTTTTATGGGTGCTGTGATCCTGGTAGTATCCCAGGCAAGAACCATATTTATGTGCTTTCCTTTGTCTTTGAATCCAATCGAGAAAGCTTCCAGAAATTCTGCCTTGCTGACCTTTGCCTTTGTACGGGCTACATCGTATTTTGTTTCGTATTCATAGGTTCCCCATACATCAGTGTTTGAACTCAATATCAGGGTCCACTCATTTTTATCCGGGATAGCGTAAAGTACATAAGTTCCTGCCTTTACCTCCTGATCTCCAAAAACCACATCGTGATAAAATACAACTTCGGTAGCCTCATTAGCTCCAACACGCCATATTTTACCATATGGAATGACATTTCCAAAAATCTCTCTGCCATCCTTCTTTGGCCTTCCATAGAGAACCTTTATCGTTGGAGGCGAAATCTTGTTGGTTCTAAAATAAACAATATCGTGCGGGCTTGAATCCAAATCCTTAAATTCCTGTGCCTGGCTTATTGACCCAAAGAAGAGTGTCATAAGCCCAAACATGAACAGTTTGTTGTATATCCTTTTCATAAGCGGTTAAATTTTTGCCAAAATTTGATTCCCAAGTGCCAAAGGAATGTCAACGCGGGTTACATCCCAGGCCAAAACCATACTTGTATTGTTAAAATTGTTCTTAAATGCGATTGAAAACACATCTATTGCTTCTGACTCGGTAGCAGCGACCTTTATCCTGGCAACATCCTTGGAACTATCATAAAAGAAAGAACCCCAAGTATCTGTGTTGCTGTTCAATATGATGGTCCATTCCTTTTCATCCGGAATGGTGTGCAATACGTAGGTGCCAGCTTTTACTAATTTATTCCCAAAAAGCACATCTGTATAGAACTTGACCTCTGTGGCTTCATTTGCACCTGTTCGCCAAATTTCACCATAAGGTATTTGCTCCCCAAAAACGTTGGGACTTGTTTTCTGAGGCCTTCCATAAACGACTTTAACCAGTGGTTTTGACATTTTTTCATTGGTCAAATAGGTAATATCAACCGGGGCCTTGTCAATTTGGTCAAATTTCTGGGAATAGATGGATGTACTTGTCAACAAGACACCCACACATAATGTGGTGATTAAATATTTTTTCATAGCAACAAACAATTATTGATTAATCATTCGGTCAATTTAAACGGTAATTTTGTCCAATTATTATAATTTCCAATCATTTATTAGCGTAAAATCCTATGTAAGGCCTTGAACCATAAAGAAAAAAGACCTAAAAATCTGTTAAAACATTTTTAATTAACATGGAATACCATTAATATACTATTTTTGTATTCGCACAAAATTTGAAGAGATGAAACTATTGATTGTTGAGGATGAACTTGAATTGCTGAATTCAACTTGTGGATATTTACAAAAGGAGGATTTTATTTGCGAACCTGCACCCAACTTTTTTGAAGCTGAAGATAAATTGATCACCTATCAATATGATGTCGTGATACTTGATATCAATCTGCCCGACGGGAATGGACTTGAATTATTAAAATTAATAAAGGAAAAAAGCCCGGAAACAGGTGTTCTTATCGTTTCTGCCAAAAATTCCTTGGACGACCGACTTAAAGGCCTTGATCTGGGTGCCGATGACTACATCACGAAGCCTTTTCATCTGGCGGAACTGAACTCCCGGATAAATTCTTTGTTGCGACGCAGAAAGTTCATGGGCAGCACAAACATTATTTTCAATGAAATTGAGATTGACCCGGACGCCAAAAGTGCCATCGTCAATGGTTCACTCCTTGACCTTACCAAAAAAGAATATTTTCTTTTATTATATTTCATTACAAATAAGGGCAGGGTCCTGACCAAGGAGGCTATTGCCGAGCATTTATGGGGAGACAATATTGACATGGTTGATAATTTTGATTTTATTTACACCCATATGAGGAATCTGCGTAAAAAACTTAAAAAAAGCGGAGCTACGGATTATCTTCAGACCATATATGGTTTGGGCTATAAGTTTGGAGAATAGTTTTGAAAGCAGTCACGAAAATCATCATATCCTATAAATCAATTCACTGTAATTGATACGTTCAACATCCCTGAATCAGGGTTCGTAAATTAATTTTTGAGTGAAGTTATTTGAAAAAACAAGAAAGACCTATATTATATTCTCTGCCATTATTTTTATTCTGGCCAGTGCCATCATTTATTTCACTCTGATGAAGGTGGTCACCAAGAAGCAGGATGAAAAGCTATTATGGGATAAAGAAATCATCGCCAGAAAGATCAAATACGACTATCCGCTTCCCATTTTCGACGTTGAGGATTTTAAATCAAAAGTCCCGATCAAAGATACGCTGTACTTTAAGGATACCTTAATTTATCAGGTGATCAACAATACTGAAAAGTATGAAATGTACAGGCAACTGACTTCGGTAGAAACCCTCCATGGCAAGACGTACAGGATCATCACGAGAAGTTCTCTGGTCAGGAACAAAGATTTTATATTGGCCATCACGCTTTCGGTAGGTATTGTTGTGCTGCTGCTGATCATTACAGTTTATTTTGTGAATACCAAGATCATGAAAAGCGTCTGGCTTCCGTTTTACAATAACCTGGAGACACTCAAGAACTTCTCAGTTGAAAACAATAAACCGATGGAGCTTCAAGAATCCGATATTGACGAATTTCAAGAATTAAACCTTTCACTGTCAAAACTCACCAACAAGATCAAATCTGATTTCAACAATCTGAAAGAATTTACCGAAAATGCATCCCATGAAATGCAAACACCCTTGGCTATCATGCAGTCCAAATCAGAGATGCTGCTGCAGTCAGAGAATTTGACCAAGGACCAGGTTTCCCAAATCAGGGTAATTTACCAGTCAATACAGCGACTGTCAAAACTCAATAAAACATTGCTGTTATTATCAAAAATCGAAAACAGGCAATTCAGGGACCTCGAAAGTATCAATGTGAATGAAGTTATCGAAAAGCATATTGAAATTTTTGATGATTTCATTAAAGATAAAAACCTTACGGTCAATACCAAATCAACTCTTGAAGTTGAGGTTCAGGCCAACCCTTTGCTATTTGACATGATCATTTCAAATCTTATCAGTAATGCCATCAAACACAACAAAATGAATGGCAAGATCGAAATTCTGACCACAAATCTTTTTATCAGTGTTTTAAATTCTGGCGAGGCCCCAAAACTAACTTCCAGTTCCCTCTTCGAACGATTTAAAAAAGACAGTAAGGCTTCAAATTCTTTCGGACTGGGGCTGGCGATTGTCAAAAAAATATGTGACAATTATAATTGGAAAATTACACACTCCTACCTTGATGATCAACACAATATCTCCATTTATTTTTAAACAGATCAAAAAGTTTCTCATCTTCAGAATTCCTTTAGAAACCGAACATATATTTGCCTCGTTATCTGATGTTATTCATTCATTTGAATAACTGTTTCAGAAAGTTCAAAAATTCATGCTATGAATACTGAAATACGATGAAGATACGAGCCTTTTTAGAAAAGTGTACAAATTTTGAGGGGAATGGATACACTGATTTAGTAGAAGGCGTTTAAATTGAAATGACATTTTGTTTCAATTCAAAAAAAAAGCCCGTGTCATTAATTTTTTACGGGCTTTTTTTAATTTTTTTTCAATTCTGAACAAAACTTCAGATTTTCTTCAGAATTGAAAGATATATTTACCCAGTTTTAGTTTAAGTTCATCTTAAATTTAAAACCGATCATAATAAAACTAAGCTTTTTAGTTTATTTATAGTTGATCAACTTTTATATTGGACTGAGGGGAATAATATCTAACTTGATCAGCGACTGCAAATATTACGAATATTAAGCTATTTTAATTTGCAAATCAAAAAGAACCTGTTTAAACAATGTTTAGACAGGTTTTTTTTATTTTAAAAAGACTTCAAAACCCTTATTCACATTACTTTTCACCAATTAAAAAATGTTGATAACTTCGTGCTTTAATAATGCAAAAATCAGGCATAAAAGCAGGGGTTTTCTTATATTTGTACGTTTTAAATTTTTGGACAAAAAGAGAACTAAAAAATATGAGCGAAGAAGCTAAAAAAAATCAATATTCTGCAGATAGTATTCAGGCTTTAGAAGGAATGGAGCACGTGCGAAAGCGACCCTCCATGTATATAGGTGACGTCAGTTCAAGAGGTCTTCACCACCTGGTCTATGAAGTTGTTGACAATTCCATTGATGAAGCCATGGCAGGCCATTGTGATACCATCAGTGTGATCATCAATGAGAACAATTCCATCACGGTTAAAGATAACGGAAGAGGAATACCCGTGGGAATCCATAAAAAAGAAGGCGTTTCTGCTTTAGAAGTGGTTATGACAAAAATTGGTGCCGGCGGAAAATTTGATAAAGATTCATATAAAGTTTCAGGAGGATTGCACGGTGTTGGAGTTTCTGTGGTAAACGCCTTATCAAACCATTTAACAGCTACCGTTTATCGTGAAGGTAAAATCTGGCAACAGGAATACGAAAAGGGAAAAGCGCTTTATCCTGTTAAAACCGTAGGCGATTCATCAGAAAACGGAACTGAAGTGACATTCATGGCCGATGACACCATATTTCAGACAGAAATAGTTTACAGTTATGAAATTCTATCGGCTCGAATGAGAGAACTGTCATACCTGAACCAGGGATTGAAGATTTCCATAACCGACAAAAGAGATAAAGATGAAGAAGGTAACTTTATTCATGAAGAGTTCTTCAGCGAGGAAGGTTTAAAGGAGTTCGTTCAGTATCTTGATGCCACAAGAGAGCAACTGATCGGTTCTGTGATCAGTATGGAAGGCGAAAAATCAGGAATCCCTGTTGAAGTGGCCATGGTCTACAATACTTCCTATACCGAAAACCTGCATTCATATGTAAATAACATCAATACCCATGAAGGAGGTACCCACCTGTCCGGTTTTCGAAGAGGCCTGACAATGACCTTAAAAAAATATGCTGAAACCTCAGGCTTGCTCAGCAAACTGAAGTTTGACATCTCTGGAGATGATTTTAGGGAAGGATTGACCGCGATCATTTCGGTTAAAGTTGCTGAACCCCAATTCGAGGGTCAGACCAAAACAAAACTGGGTAACAGAGAAGTGAGTGCGGCAGTGAGCCAGGGTGTATCTGAAATGCTCACGAATTATCTCGAAGAGAATCCTGATGATGCAAAGATCATTGTTCAAAAAGTGATTCTGGCTGCGCAGGCAAGACATGCTGCTGCCAAGGCAAGAGAAATGGTTCAGCGTAAAACTGTCATGTCGGGTGGAGGTTTGCCAGGGAAATTATCAGATTGTGCTTGGAGTGACCCTGAAAAATGCGAAATTTTCCTTGTCGAGGGAGATTCTGCCGGGGGTACAGCAAAACAGGGAAGGGACAGGAATTTTCAAGCCATCCTTCCACTGAGAGGAAAAATTCTCAATGTTGAAAAAGCAATGCAGCACAAGGTTTTTGAGAATGAGGAAATCAAAAGTATGTATACTGCCCTTGGTGTAACGATTGGTACGGAGGAAGATCCACGAGCTTTGAATTTAAGTAAGTTAAGGTATCACAAAATAGTGATCATGTGTGATGCCGATGTTGACGGAAGCCACATTGCAACCCTTATATTGACCTTCTTTTTCCGCTATATGCGTGAATTGGTTGAGAATGGCAATATTTACATTGCTGCACCTCCATTGTATCTGATCAAAAAAGGCGCTAAAAAAGAATATGCCTGGTCGGATGCAGAAAGGGATAGAATCCTTGAAAAATTCGGAGGAGGAACGATACAGCGCTATAAAGGTCTGGGAGAAATGAATGCTGAGCAGCTATGGGACACTACCATGAATCCCGAGTTCAGAACCATGCGTCAGGTATCCATTGAAAACGGGACCGAAGCAGACCGTGTATTTTCGATGCTGATGGGAGATGATGTCCCACCAAGAAGAGAATTCATCGAAAAACATGCGGTTTACGCCAATATAGACATATAAGAACAAAATAAGAATAAGACCCAAGCTTCACATCACGAACTTGGGTCTTAACAATTATACAAAACCTATTTACATTAATTTAAAATTCTATTAAAATGAAAGTAACTATAGTAGGAGCAGGTGCAGTAGGTGCAAGCTGTGCTGAATACATTGCAATAAAAGATTTCGCATCGGAGGTTGTTATTGTAGACATCAAAGAAAATTATGCAGAAGGAAAAGCTATGGATCTTATGCAAACTGCATCCCTGAATGGCTTTGACACCCTTATAACAGGAAGTACAAATGATTACAGTAAGACTGCAGATAGTCATATTGCCGTGATTACAAGTGGGATTCCACGAAAACCTGGTATGACCAGAGAAGAGCTTATTGGCATCAATGCAGGTATTGTAAAATCTGTGGCAAAGAGCATTTTGGAACATTCTCCTGATGTTATCTTTATCGTGGTGAGTAATCCGATGGATACTATGGCCTATTTGACGCATAAAGCCCTTGGCCTTCCTAAAAACAGGATCATTGGAATGGGCGGTGCCCTTGACAGTGCGCGTTTTAAATACCGCCTGGCAGAAGCCTTAGGTTGCCCTGCTTCTGATATTGAAGGTATGGTTATAGGTGGACATAGTGACACCGGTATGATCCCCCTTACACGATTGGCAGTCAGAAACAGCATCCCAGTAAGTAAATTTCTTTCAGAAGAACAGATCAGTGCTGTTGCCGAGGCGACCAAAGTAGGAGGTGCCACCCTGACTAAAATGTTAGGAACCAGCGCATGGTATGCTCCCGGAGCTGCTGTTTCTTCGCTAGTTCACGCCATTGCCTGTGATCATAAAAAAATGTTTGCCTGCTCTGCACTTTTGGAAGGTGAGTATGGCCTGAATGACATTTCTATAGGAGTTCCATGTATCATAGGAAAAAATGGAATCGAATCTATAGTTGAACTTGATTTAACCGAAGCGGAAAAAGAAAAACTGCAAAGCAGTGCAGCTGCCGTAAAAAACACGAACGGCCTGCTTGAAGAGACCGTTGGTTAAGTACATAACATATGTTTGTATAAAAAAACCATCCGCCAATTGGCGGATGGTTTTTTTGTAGCTGCTTTATGAGCCTTTTAACCAGGACTCCAATAAATTTTTCTGTTCCGTGGTCATGTCTGCATTTCTCTTCAATAGTTTTCCGGTGGTATAGGTGGGTGTAAGGGTTTTTTCAATAACCAATTCAGTCCCGTCTCTTTCCAGTACTATTTGAACATCTCTTCCGGGTTCCCATCCATAAACTTCACCAAAAATAGTATTGGCATTGCCCATGGTTACTTCCACTCCGTCTATTGCTTTGATCTTATCATTTGGTAGGGCGCCGTTCTCGTTCCAAAAACTGTTTTGAGTTACCAGTTCATTGAATACTACCGACTTAGCTGCATGATCTCCTTTTACGATCATGGCACCTGCATTTTGAATATAGTTGGTTGCCACCTTGCCCTCCTGGAAGCTCAATCCGGCTTTTTCGAAATACTGTTCATAATCAATCGGGGTATCACCAATTACATGGTCAGTGAAAAATCGTCCAACAGACGGATAGGTCATGGAAACAATTTCGTCTATGATCTTATCGTCCTCAAAAGGCTGGTCTACCCCGTATTTTTCAGACAGTTCTTTCATCACAGACAAAATTCCTCTTTCGCCCTTGCTTTCTTCCCTGAGGATGATGTCAAGACACATTCCTATTAAGGCCCCTTTCTGATAGACATTGAAATAATTGGCTTTATAAGGATTGTCCAAGATATTCTCGCTCATCACGGTGAAACTCATTGTATCATCAAGCCGGGAGGCAGTGTTTATTTTATTCAACATCTTGTTAAAAAACTCATCCTCATCGATAAGCCCCTGATTTACCTGAAACAAATTCGCAAAATATTCTGTTAAACCCTCGTACATCCATAAATGTTTAGAGAAGGTTGGGTCGTTATAATCAAAATAATGAACATCCTCTGAATGCACAGTCAATGGAGAGAGAATATGAAAGAATTCATGAGAAACCACGTCGATCATTCCCGTTTCCAGGCTTGCAGCAGGCATTGATTCCGGCATCACCACAACTGTTGAGGTATGGTGTTCCAGCGCACCAAAGCCACGAGGGGCCCCGTCTGATTTATCAGCCAGATAAACATATATATCATAACGTGAGGTACTGTTGATCTCTCCCAGATAAGTTTTCTGAGCCTTCATCATTTTATACATGGCCTCCTTTAATGATTTGGCACTGTGCAACTTATTAGGCGAATAAACACTAAGCAAAACTTTTATGCCACCAACCTCAAATTCTTCAATATCCAAATGACCATACATCATGGGGTTGTCAATCACCTCAAAATACCTGTCTGCACGGTAAATCGTTGAAATATTACCGTTTTCGCCCTGTTGCTCCGATATTTTAGTTAATGAAGAAGTCTTGTCCATTGTTTCAGGGGCAATGACTTCAAGCTGGTAGGCATTCTCTTTAAAACCATCGAAATATCCAATGAAACCAGGCAGGTTCAATACATAATTATCAGGATGGATATTCGTTCCGGTGGGAGAAAACGGTGTAGGAATATCTCCTCCTTCCACGTCGAAAGTGTCATTGACCAGATAACTGATTTTGTCTAATGAAACGGCTCCGTATATGGCCCATGAATTGCTGTCAAGCTTTTCACTTTCAATCAGGTTCCCGTCGTAATCATAGGCCTTGAAATTTTCTATAAAATTACCAAAATCACTCACGGCATAGGTGCCGGGTATGACCTTGGGCATCCGATAAAAAACAGTATCCTGAACAAACCTTCCGGGATTTATCAAAACAGGGACCTTATCATTTTCAACGGCTGAAAGATCAATTTGAGACATGATCTGGTTATTGATGGCTAGATCGCTGCCTACCTTTTTAGACGGTCCGCAGCTCAAAAATAAAAAGCCAGACATTAGAATAGCTAGTAAGTATGATTTCATGAAGTAACAGATTTTAGTTTCAAATAAGACAGCAAAAACGCTTATTTGTTACAAAGCTACTTCTATATAAAATATTAAAAGAGTGCTTCCCGCTCAGGAAAGCCCTGAGATCACGCCATTATCATCAATATTCATATTCTCAGATGCCGGATGCGGTGGCAGTCCCGGCATTCTCATCATTACTCCCAATATGGGTATAATGAATTTGGCCCCGGCCGCTATTTCAATTTCCCTTACAGTTACATCAAAATTTTCAGGGCGGCCAATCAAGTTTTCATTATCCGAAAATGATTTTTGGGTCTTCGCCATACAAACAGCAAAATCATTAAAACCCAACCGGTCTATGCGCCTCAAATTCAGCATTGCTTTTTTATCATAATTTACTTTTGATGCACCGTAAATTTCTTTTGCGATGGTTTCGATCTTTTCTTTTACAGGTGCCTTCCAATTATAAAGTGTTTTAAACTTGGATGCTGCATTCTCCGCAACTTTTACCACTGCACTGGCCAGGTTAACAGTTCCTTCACCTCCTTTTGCCCAGCCCTCAGATACGACCGCCTGCACACCTAATTCCCTGCATTTGTCAATGACAAACTGAACTTCATCCTGCGTATCATTCACAAAAGAATTAATCGCGATCACAGGTTCAATATTGAATTTCCTGATATTTTCTATATGCTTTTCAAGATTTTCAAATCCTTTTTTTACCAGGTCCGTATTGGCTTCGTTCAATGCATCTTTTGATGCACCGCCATGATGCCTTAAAGCTCTTATGGTTGCAACGAGGACAACCGCCTTAGGGTTCAAACCTGAAGCTGCACACTTGATGTTCAAAAATTTCTCTGCGCCGAGATCGGCCCCAAATCCTGCTTCAGTCACCACATAATTTGAGAGGGACAGGCCCATCTTTGTCGCAAGTATGGTATTGGTGCCCTGAGCAATATTCGCAAAAGGCCCTCCGTGAATAATAGCAGGATTCTTTTCCAAAGTCTGCACCAAATTGGGTTTTATGGCATCTTTTAACAAAATAGCCATGGCATTTTCTGCTTTCAAATCTCTCGCAAAAACCGGTTTCTTATCAAAGGTAAAACCGATAAATATATCACCCAAGCGTTCCTTCAGATCCTTAAAGCCTGTTGCCATGCATAAAATCGCCATAACCTCGGAGGCAGGCGTAATATTAAATCCATCTTCACGGGGAATACCGTGAGCAGTGCCTCCCAAGCCAATATTAATATTCCTCAATGACCTGTCATTCATATCGATGACCCGCTTCCAGACAATCGTTCTTGGATCCAGGTTCAGGTTTTTGGGGGCTTGCAGGTTATTGTCTATCAAAGCCGAAAGCAAATTGTTGGCCTTTTCCACAGCATTAAAATCTCCAGTAAAATGAAGGTTGATATCTTCCATCGGAACGACCTGGGAATAACCACCTCCGGCAGCACCTCCCTTTATCCCGAAAACGGGGCCTAAAGAGGGTTCCCGCAATACTACCGTTGCCTGTTTCCCAATCCTGTTCAATCCTTCTGTCAAACCTATGGATACCGTTGTTTTCCCTTCACCTGCAGGGGTAGGGGTCAAAGCAGTTACAAGTATCAGATTGTTTTTTAGAATCTCATCCTCATCAATCAAATTCAAAGGTAATTTTGCCTTGTATTTTCCATACAATTCCAGATCGTCTTCTTTGATTTTTAATTTTGAAGCGATTTCCCTTATGTGATCCAGTACTGTATTTTGAGCGATTGATATGTCCGTTTTATGTTCCATTTGAAGAATTGATTTAGAGGGCTAATGTAATAAAATTTACTATGAATCACATTCGCAAGATTGGCTCAAAATTTAAGGCTTATTTCTTTCAAAGCTAAATCTTTTGAGTATATTTGCCCGATTATACAAAAAAAGATTATTTAAATAAAATAAGGAATGCAAAACAAGGGACTTATTAGATTATTTGCGATCATTTTAAGTGTGGTATGCTTATACCAGCTTTCATTTACGTGGGTGGCAAAAAATATTGAAAATGATGCTGTTATTTATGCCGAAAGCAATGCTGATGCCACAAGCCAAGAAGCATTGAACAGCCTTGAAAGAGAATACCTGGATTCTGTTGCAAATACCCCGGTAATGGATTTGGGGTTTACAGATTTTACGTATAACGAAATTAAAGAAAAAGAGATCAACCTTGGACTTGACCTTAAAGGAGGAATCAGTGCCATTTTAGAAGTTTCCGTTCGGGATATTTTGTTCGGATTGTCAAATGAATCCAAGAACCCCGTTTTCAATGAGGCCCTGATCAATGCTACCAAAGCACAAAAAGGCAGTGACAAGGACTATCTGGAACTGTTCTTTGAGGCCTTTGAAACTGCCAGCAACGGCTCGGTTAAATTGAGTGATCCCAGTATTTTTGGAAATAAATCTCTGAAAGACAAGATCAATTTTAAAATGGACGATGAAGAGGTGAAGCCCATTTTACAGGAAGAAGTTAAAGGATCTATAAGTACCGCCTTTGAAGTTTTAAGAAGTCGAATTGACCGCTTTGGGGTAACCCAGCCCAGCATTCAGAGAATTGGTGAATCAGGCAGGATTCAGATTGAACTGCCCGGAGCAAAAGATATTGATCGTGTCAGGAAATTATTACAGAGTACTGCAGAACTGCAATTTTGGGAAGTTTATACCAACCAGGAACTCTCTCAGTTCTTTATAGCAGCCAATACCAAACTTGCCGAAATACTTAAAGCTGAGGAACCTGAGGTCGTTAAAGACACTGCCGCAGCTAAGGAAGATGAAATTGATGATCTTCTGGGTGAAGTTAAGGATTCTGTTGATTTTGAAACAACAAATCCTTTGTTCAGCAAGTTGTTTGTGCGCTTCCCGCAGTCACAAAATGACATCAGTTCCATCATTGGCTCCGCAAGGGTCAAGGACACTGCAGTCGTTAATGATTATCTCTCAATGAAAGAGATTAGAGGTCTCCTGCCAAGTGATCTCAAATATGCAAAATTTGCATGGGATGCAAAGCCCAAAAACGACCTGATTAACCTTTATGTATTAAAATCCAACAGAAATGACGAGGCCCCGATTCAGGGGGATGTCATCTCGGATGCCCAGCAGGTATTTGATCAGTTGGGTGCAAATCCTGAGGTGAGCATGACAATGAACAGCAAAGGAACCAAACAATGGGCAAAAATGACTACTGCCAATGTTGGAAAATTTGTTGCAGTAGTATTGGATGACTACGTTTACTCGGCGCCAAGAGTCAATGATGCCATTACTACGGGAAGAACCTCTATAATGGGTCAGTTTACCATTGACGAGGCGCAGGATCTGGCCAACGCACTTAAATCAGGTAAATTGCCCGCAGCGGCTAAAATCATTGAATCGGATGTAGTAGGTGCCTCCTTGGGTAAAGAAGCCATAGATAGTGGTACCTATTCTTTTATAATCGCCCTGATCATCGTATTGTTATGGATGATCTTTTATTACGGGAAAGCCGGGATCTTCTCTGATATAGCACTGGTTCTTAACATTCTCTTTATTTTTGGTGTTCTCACTTCTTTTGGAGCCGTACTTACCCTTCCTGGTATTGCGGGTATCGTTTTGACCATCGGTATGTCTGTGGATGCCAATGTACTGATCTATGAAAGGATCAAGGAAGAACTAAATAAAGGCAAAGGGTTAAAAGAAGGCATCAATGATGGTTTTGGTGGGGCTCTTTCATCTATTTTGGATGCGAACGTAACCACCCTGCTAACGGGTATTATCCTTTATGTATTTGGAACAGGACCTGTAAAAGGCTTTGCTACAACCTTGATGATCGGTATCATCACTTCCTTGTTCTCAGCCATTTTTATCACCAGGCTTCTTATTGAATGGTATGTTAACAAAGATCGCAAACTTACTTTTAATACAAATATCACCAAGAACTGGTTTAAGGACATCAACATCGATTTTCTCAAAAAGAGAAAAATGTCCTTTGTGATATCCGGAATCATTCTTGTGATCGGAATCGGCTCACTGTTGACTAATGGTTTAAACTACGGGGTAGACTTCAAAGGGGGTCGTACTTATACCGTAAGGTTTGCTGAGAATGTCAGCCCTCCTGAAATTGCAAGTAGTTTGAAAGATGCTTTTGGAAGCTCACCCGAGGTAAAGACCTTCGGTTCTGCAAACCAATTGAAGATCACAACCAAATATAAAATTGACGATTACGGAGTAACCGTTGAAGACGAGATACAACAATTATTATACGAAGGGTTGGCATCGTTCATCCCGAATGATATTAGTTATGAAGCTTTTAAAGGAGCTGAAAACGATCAGAATGTAGGTATCATGAAATTTTACATGGTGGGCCCCACGATTGCTGACGACATCAAACAAGCTGCCTTCTGGGCCATAATAGGGTCTTTGATCGTTGTGTTTTTGTACATCCTGGTCAGGTTCAGAAAATGGCAATTCAGTTTGGGTGCAGTAGCTGCAGTATTTCATGACGTATTGATCGTACTTTCCATTTTCTCATTGTTTTACAAGATATTGCCATTTGATATGGAAATCGGGCAGTCTTTTATTGCAGCCATACTAACGGTGGTTGGATATTCTCTGAATGATACAGTGGTAATTTTTGACCGTATCAGGGAATTTGACAACAAGCATCCTGGATGGAAATATGCAAGAACTGTTAATACCGCTCTCAGCAGTACACTGGGCAGGACGATCAACACCTCGCTGACCACCCTGATCGTATTGCTGGCTATTTTCCTTTTTGGCGGTGATTCAATTAAAGGATTTATGTTTGCATTGATTATAGGTATCATTGTGGGTACCTACTCATCTTTGTTCATTGCATCTCCGATTATGTATGACACAACGCAGAAACTGGAAAAAAAGCAGCAAAAAAAATAAATGCTTCCCTTTAAGAGGGGAAAAGAATGATTTAAAAACCTTTTAGGAGATAATTCCTGAAAGGTTTTTACTTTTTGACTATTTTTGCATTTTCTTTTTAGGCAATAAAAAATATTTTATCTGATTAAAATCAGTGATATAGCAATGAAAAGCATACAATTACACGATAAACACTTTGTTCCTTTTATATCAAAGGAGAAGATAGATCATTATGTGGAGCAGCTGACCCAGCAAATGGCCAACGATATTGAACCAGATGAAGTACCCATATTTATAGGTATACTCAATGGTTCGTTTATGTTTGCTGCTGATTTTGTCAGAAAGTACCCCCATGACTGTCATATAACCTTTGTTAAAATGGCTTCTTACGAAGGGGTGAATTCAACGGGAAAGATCAAGCATCTTGTCGGGATTAATGAAAACCTTGAGGGAAAAACCGTCGTGATCTTGGAGGATATTATTGATACTGGGAACACACTTTCTGAGATCTATGACATATTCAAGGATAAAAATGTAAAACAATTGAAAATCGCCACGCTTTTCTTTAAACCTGAGGTGTTCAAAAAGGATTTACAAATTGATTATATCGGAAAATCCATAGAAGACAAATTTATAGTGGGCTATGGCCTTGATTACGATGGCCTTGGAAGAAATCTTCCGGATATTTACAAATTGAAGGAATGATCCTGTCTTAAAACCAAATCGTTTCAAAACCAATTTTTGACAAAATAAATTAGAATGAAAAATATAGTATTGTTCGGACCTCCTGGAGCAGGAAAAGGAACCCAAGCTGAATTTTTAAAGAAGAAATATGAACTGATTCATATATCTACAGGCGATGTGTTCAGATATAATATCAAAAATGAAACGGAACTGGGACTGTTGGCGAAATCTTTTATGGATAATGGCGACCTGGTACCTGACGAAGTGACCATAGACATGCTCAAAGCAGAGGTAAACAACAATCCTGATGCAAATGGCTTCATTTTTGATGGGTTTCCTCGTACGGAATCACAAGCTGATGCCCTTGATCGTTTTTTAAAAGAAAAAAATGAAGAGATCAGTGGCATGATCGCTTTGGAAGTTCCTGAAAACCTTTTGGTGGAAAGACTTTTAAACAGAGGAAAAACCAGTGGCCGGCCTGATGACCAGGATGAAAAGAAGATCAGGAACCGTTTTAACGAATATGAATCCAAAACTGCCATTCTAAAAGATTACTACCAAAAGCAAAATAAATATTTTGGAGTTGATGGTGTTGGATCCATTGAAGAGATCACGACCCGATTGGAAAAAATAATAGACAAACTTTAGAACGCTTTTCCTATAATAAGAAAGGGTTAATGAATTAAATCAAATGACTGAAGGAAATTTTGTTGACTATATTAAAATCTATGCCGCTTCCGGAAAAGGCGGGAAAGGCTCTGTGCACCTGCACAGGGAGAAATATATTGTCAAGGGAGGTCCTGATGGCGGTGACGGAGGACGCGGGGGGCATGTGATCCTAAAAGGTGACAAGAACATGTGGACCCTGTTCCATCTTAAATTCAAAAAGCATTTTAAAGCTGAGCACGGCGGTGCCGGCAGTAAAAACAGAAGCACGGGTAAAGACGGGGAAGACATCTATGTGAATGTGCCTCTGGGCACCATCATCAGGGATGGTGAAACCCAGGAGATATTATTCGAGATCACAGACAATGAACAGGAGATCATACTTTGCGAAGGCGGAAAGGGTGGTAGAGGAAACTGGCACTTCAAATCTTCTACAAATCAAACACCGCGCTATGCCCAACCAGGTATAGATGGGATCGACGGGTGGTTTCAGCTGGAATTGAAATTGCTTGCTGACGTAGGTTTGGTCGGTTTTCCGAATGCCGGCAAATCAACGCTGCTATCTCTGATCACATCAGCAAAACCTAAAATAGCTGATTACGAATTTACCACCTTAAAACCCAATCTGGGGATTGTGGAATACCGTGATTTCAAAAGTTTCGTAATGGCAGACATTCCCGGAATCATAGAAGGTGCTGCAGAGGGAAAAGGATTGGGGCATCGTTTTCTCAGACATATTGAACGCAATTCTACTTTGCTGTTCCTGATCCCGGCAGACAGTAAAAATATTCAGGAAGAATACGATATCCTGTTGAATGAACTTAAAAAGCACAATCCGGAACTTCTGGATAAAGACAGGCTTCTGGCCATTTCCAAAGCTGACATGCTGGATGAGGAACTGGAAGGGGAATTGTTACAGGAAATCCCTAAAGACGTTCCGCATATTTTCATTTCGTCCCTTACAGGAAAAGGTATTCCGGAGTTAAAAGACAAGCTTTGGGTCATGCTCAATGGTATTTCAGCGATGAAATAACTTTTGCTGAATCACAATTAAAACCTGCTTCACAAGCAGCCATCATTCACTCCTTTATTTCAAACAGACCTGAAAATAAGGTGTCAACATTGTAAAAAATTAAAATGATAATGATCAGTATGACTAGCAGAATGATGAGTCTGATATAATTTGGTTTTTTACGCTTGATGAATTTAGAGTCCGTCATAACAGTAAGCCTTTTTAGTCCATCTCTAAATTACTGATTTTATAGTCTTTAAGCAAATAAATATACCCGTATTCCACCGTTGCCCCTCCTCTCTTTACAGCAAATTCCCTGAGTAGCTCCATCTTATTAAAATAGTCTGACATGTGTTTTTCAGGGTCCTTGAAATTATGGCTGAACGTCAGGTAAATTCCATCCTGGCCCGGAACCAAACCGGGTTTTGTCTTGTTGATCCAATAATATTTGTGCATGTCTTTCATGTCGCCGAGAACATATAACTGTTTTCCCATGGGTTCTGCCACATAATAATACAAATGGGATCCCGGATACCATTTATTAGATACCAAAGGCAGCGGCTCAAGGTCCTTCCGTTCTGTTTCCATCTGCTTCAATGCGGACTGAACCTGGTCCCATCCGTACATATCCAGGGTGGGATCATTCTTTCCTAATTTTTTGTTTTCATGATTTGAAAAATTCTCATTAATAAGCCAACCTTTATTGACTACTCCCAATCCGAAGAGCATCAAAACAAAGATTAAGACCAAAGTAAAACGCAGTGCAGGAGTCCTGTCCCGTTGCGCCAGATAAGACGCCGCCACAGGAATCAAAGACAAAAAAGCCACGCCTGACCAATGCGGAAGCGTATCCCTGTAAAGAGAAAAGAAAATGGTAGTCAGGATCAATGGCAGGCCCAGAAACAGGAAAAAATAATAATAATGGCCCTGCATAAATTTCTGTTTCTTAAAACTGAACAGTGCAATCAGGATCAGGATATAATTATAAGGATTGTTGTATATAATCTGGCCTGTGACCTCCCTCAAAAATGAATCAGGATTGAAATTGAGACTAAAAAGGGTCACGCGGTCTGAATGATATTGCATCCCCGTGAAACTATTTTGATAATTCCAGTAGAAAATTATGAAAAGAATGATCGCTGAAAAAATGAGATTCAGATACATTACCGGGTTTCTAAACTGTGACCTTCGATACACAAAAAGATAGACCAGGAATCCGAAAAGCAAATACACCGCCTGGTATTTTGAGTATATCGCAAAAGCCAGACTGATAAGGGAAACAGAAAGATACCTGTTCATCACTTTTTTATCTTCAGTCTTGATGAATTTTACAAAATACAACAAGGACAACATCCAGAAAAGCACCAAAGGTCCGTCAGGCATGATGAACAGACCGCTTATGATGAATCCGTAGATACTGGTATTAAAGAGTATGGCAGCCAGCCAACCGGTTCTTTCATCTTTGATTTCCTTTCCAATATAAAAAAGTAAAATAGTGCTTAAAGAACCTGAGACAATGAATCCGAGGCGAAGGGCCAATTCTGAATCAAACAAAAGGTTCAGACTAGAAAGCTGCTGAAAGAATCCTACCATAGGAGGATGATCAAAATGACTCCAGTCTGGGAACATGGCGTAAGTCCAGTAATAGACCTCGTCATTACCCAGATCAAGACCATAGCCCAGTAGCACCCTGATCAGGGTGGAAACCACAACCAATAAAATCAGTTTTAGCTTGTAGCTCATTTTTTCTTATCAAATATTTGAATCAGGCTTTTTTCTGTCCATGATCCCTGGCATATGCCTAAATTATCAATAAAAACACAGCTCAAAACAGCTATGCCTGTACCGATGATGGCGCCAAAAAAAACATCAATCATAAAATGCTGAGAAAGGTACACCCGGGAAAAGCCGGCCAGTATGGCCATCATCACAAACAATGTCTGCAAATATCTATTTTTTATAACAAAAGCCACAATCATAAAAATGGCAAAAGCCGTTATGGTGTGCCCTGACGGAAAGCTGTTCATAGAATGCATTTTGACCCCATCCACTAAATGAAGCACATCCGTTCCTTCAAAATATTTATAGGGCCTTGGAATTCCGTTAAAAATAATTTTTTTTGTAACAAACACTGTAATTAGAGTCAATAGAGAGGCAGTCAGTAAAAATAAGGCCGATTTTATCCTTATAAACAAAAATATCAAGATCAGGAATGCAAAAAGAATACCATCACCCAGATACGTCAAATACTTAAAAATTAAATCTCCGGTTTCAGAATTCCAACGGTTGACAATCAAATGCGATTCCGCTTTACCATAATAGACGAATAACAATAAGGTTGTCAGCAGAAATGGCACTAATAAAAACCAGACACTTCTTAACTGCATTAATCGGTATACGTATTTCATAAATATAATTCTTGTATTTAATTCATTGATTCAATCTAAGATAATCCATGTCTTTACATCCATATATCTACTGACCACACCAATCATCTGATTCAATCATTAATTTTTTCTTCCTCTCAGCATTTCTCTCTTACCCGGCGGACCAGGCAATCTCTCAACCTCAAAACCGACAAATTGCAATGCCCTTCTGACACTCCCCTTGGCCGAATAAGTTACCAAAACTCCTCCAGGTTTCAACGCGGAATACATTTTAGAAAAAATTTCTTCAGTCCATAATTCAGGTTGCACACGTGCTCCAAAGGCATCAAAATAGATGAGGTCAAAGTTTTGAACTTCATCAAATTTTTCGAACATGAGCGCTTTTTTAAGCAGCATAAAGTTATCTGATATATTTGTACTGACATCCCATTCAGATTCTAGAATATGATGATAGCTTTGAACGGATGCCATGGCATTTAAAGCTTCAGGATGATTGAGTTCCTTGATAAGATCAATAGCCAGTGGATATCCTTCCAAGCCAACATAGTTCACTTTTAAATCTCTTTTTTGTGCTTCTAAAAAACTGATAAAACAATTTAAGCCTGTTCCAAACCCCATCTCAAGTATACCCAATTCGACACCATCTGTGAAAAGGTCCAAGCCACTTCTGATAAACACGTGATAAGCCTCCAGTATTGCACCGTGTTTGGAATGGTAATTCTCTTCCCATTCCGGCATGTACAGGCTTGATGATCCGTCAGCTGTTTTAATTATTTTTCGTTCCAATTGGTTAAAAATTCCTGCAAAGATAATTAATTAATGTACTGTTTCTTACTTATCAAAAGACAAATATCTCATTAAGAGATACATTGCAACCAGAAGTCTTGTGTAAACATGTATATTCTCATGGAACCCTAAGCTGGTCGGGCATCAATTATTAAGTATAAATTCATGACAATTTCCCTTTTTTTAAGTGATAATAAGTATTTTTGTCTAAAATTATTACGGGATGAGTTTAGAAGTCAGTCAACAGATCATGATCGAAAAAACCAAAAATTCAAAATTGAATCAGGTAGATTTTGATCATTTACCGTTTGGTCAGGTATATTCAGATCACATGTTCGTATGTGATTATGAAAATGGAAAATGGCAACAACCAAAAATAATTCCATATCAAAATATAAGCCTGGATCCATCGGCCAAAATATTTCATTATGGACAATCTGTATTTGAAGGAATGAAAGCCTATAAAGATGCAAGAGGAGACATCTGGATGTTCAGACCCGTTGAAAATCAAAAAAGATTGAACATTTCGGCGAAAAGGCTGGCCATGCCCGAAGTTCCGGCTGAATATTTTATGGAAGGGCTTAAAGCACTTCTATTGCTGGAAAAAGACTGGATCCCCACAACCAAGGACAGTTCCTTATACATCAGACCATTCCTTTTCGCATCAGGAAATGGTTTTCATGCATCACCTTCAGATAAATATAAGTTCATCATCGCATGCTCTCCTTCTGGACCTTATTTTGGAGGTCAATTAAAGGTGCTGATCGAACAGAAGTATTCAAGGTCTGCGAACGGAGGTGTAGGATTTGCAAAAGCGGGAGGAAACTACGCGGGACAGTTCTACCCTACCAATCTTGCCATTAAAAAAGGATACCAGCAGGTGATCTGGACCGATGATACCACGCATGAAAATATTGAAGAAGCAGGCGCAATGAATATTTTTGTACGAATCGGAGATACCTTGATCACGGCACCCACCAGTGACAGAATACTGGATGGGATCACACGAAAAAGTATCATTGATATTGCCAGGGACCAGGGGGTCAAAGTTGAGGTCAGAGATATATCGGTTCATGAAATCGTCTCCGCATCCGTCAATGGCACACTAAAAGAAATGTTTGGAGCAGGCACGGCAGCTGTTATATCTCCTATTGATGCCTTTGGCTTTCAGGAAAAAGATTATGAACTGCCAAAACTGGAAAATTCCTATGCGAGTCAATTGAAAAAACGAATTACTGATATTCAATACAATCGTTCTGAAGACAAATTTGGATGGCGTTATGCCGTAAATTAATCTGTTTAGGCAGGCCCTTTTAAAAATCCTGGGAAAGTTTTCATTTGACCGAAGTCCTGTCTCGCAGAATTGATTCGATGTCGGGTTTAAAATAATTAGGGCCTTTCATGACTTTACCATCAGCCCTGTAAATTGGTTTACCATCTTCACCGAGTTTGCTCATATTACTTCTCTGAATTTCATTGAATACGTCTTCTATCTTGTGCTGCATTCCATGCTCTAAAATGGTGCCGCACAAAATATAAAGCATGTCTCCTAGCGCATCAGCAACCTCTATGAGGTCATTATTTTGAGCGGCTTCCAGGTATTCTTCATTCTCTTCGGCCATCAGATCAAACCGCAGTTTTAATTTTTGCATCGAAAGCTTCGCTACGGGGTTTTGCTCTATCCCTAATCCAAATGCCTCATGAAAATCACGTACAGCTTTAATTTTATTCTTCATTCTTTATTATAAGTATTTCATTAAAATTTGAGGCGGAACAATCTTTATCAGGATGGCCACCCACTTCCACCTTTTTGTAATATACGCCTTTCTCTTTTTCTTCAGGATGGCCTGGTAAATCTGATTTACTGCCTTGTCTAAAGGAGCCATCCAAAAAGTATCGCCAATAATAATATCCGTATCAACATATCCCGGAAGTATATTGGTCACATAAATTTTTGCTTTTTTTGTGCGCTTGGATTTCATCCATAAAGACTCCATATAACTCGCCTGAAATGCCTTTGAAGCGTGATAGGCAGGAACGTGCCTGTTCCCCGTTAATGAAGCCATTGAAGTAATGCTCACCAAATGACCAAAGCCCTGTTCTCTAAAATAATTATACGACAACTGATAAATTCTGGTGGCACCCATTACGTTGGTTTCTAAAGTCGGCAGATCTTTTTCCCATTCCAGATCAAAATTGGGTTCTGCAACTCCTGCATTGTGCACAATAAGATCTACTTTTTCAAAAATTTCGGGCAATTCATTAAACAGCCTGGAACTTTCTTCATGTTGCGTAATGTCATGCTGTCTGACCACAATATGATCGCTGTGTTCAGCCTGAACAGATTCGAGACGGTCCATTCTTCGACCCGTCATCAGCACCTTATAGCCCTCTTTGACCAAAAGTCTTGACAATTCTAAACCAATTCCTGATGTAGCGCCGAAAACCACCGCATTTTTGCCCATATTATATTACCTTTGCTGCCATAAATATAATTAAAATGTTTAGCAAGGGACAACTTATTTTCGCAGTGCTTTTTGCAATCGCTTTCATCATACTCATGGCCTGGAGTTACATAAAAGATGTTAAATTGCACCGGGTGTACTATAAGAAAGTGTGGTGGGTAGCCCTGGGCATTATACTGGTCATTACGTTATTTGCCACAGCGACCTTCTGGTTGCACTAAAACTCTGTTAAGACAGCTCTGAGCTCAGCAACAGGCTTGGCCTAAGATATACTTTCAACTGGTTTTTCTACGGCAACAATCTTGTATAGTTTATCGCTTGGCCTGATCCTGAAATCAAGTTTTAAGGTAATGCTGTCTCCTTTTTTAGCGAAGTCACCTTTGGCATCATTCACGAACATTTCTTTGATCACCTCTTCCTTGGCCCCTGTTGTTGGCCCTGTAATCAAAATGGTGTCTCCAACCTTAAGGTCGAAAGCTTCCAGTTTGAATTCTCCAATGCCTGCCTTTGGGAAAAAGTGGAGTCCTTTTCCTATATAAACTTTTTTCTGGGTGGCATGTGATCCTGATCCCTTGCTCCATTCACCCAGTTTCTGGCCCAAATAATAACCATTCCAAAACCCTCTGTTATATACCTTTTCCAATTCCAGCATCCATCCGATCACTTTTTCCTTGTCATAGGTGCCATCTGTTAGGGAATCAATTGCGGCGCGATATGATTTGATCACCTTGGCCACATATTCAGGTGCCCGGCCACGGCCTTCTATCTTCAGCACCTTGATGCCGGCATCAGCCACCTGATCTAAAAAATCAATGGTGCACAGATCTTTCGGCGACATGATATATTCATTGTCCAGCTCCATTTCAAAGCCCGTTTCCTGGTCAATAACTGTATATTTTTTTCTGCAATTCTGCTTACATGCCCCACGGTTGGCTGAAGAATTATGAGAATGCAGGCTCATGTAACATTTTCCGGACACGGCCATGCACAAGGCGCCATGACCAAAGATCTCTATTTCCAGCAAACGGCCTGAAGGCCCTTTGATCTGTTCCTTTTCAATCTGTTCTGTTATTTTCTTTACCTGTCTCAAACTCAACTCCCTGCTCAAAACAAGGGTATCTGCGAACATGGCATAGAATTTTACCGTTTCAATATTGGTGATGTTTATTTGTGTAGAAATGTGCACTTCCATGCCCTCCTGGCGTGCGATTGCGATAACGGCCTGGTCCATCGCGATAACTGCTGAAATATCAGCCTCTTTGGCCTTTTTTATCAGGGTCTTGACGATACTGAGGTCATGATCATAAATAATGGTATTCAGCGTAAGGTAGGTACGCACATTTTTCGACTTGCAGCGCAAGGAGATCTCAGCAAGATCATCCAGGGTGAAATTAATGGAGGCCCTGGCCCTCATATTCAATTGTTCCACGCCGAAATATACCGAATCAGCCCCGTTGTCCAGAGCAGCCTGCAAGGATTCAAAATTACCTGCCGGCGCCATCAGTTCAATTTTATTATTTTTGCTTAAAGCCATAAACGATCACTTATCATTTTTTACGAGATGCAAAATTACGATTATTTATTCAATCGATAATTACCTGTTAAAAATTAACGAATTGCGGATAAATTTGAAATAATTTAAACATTTTCATATTTAACCAATTCTGGAACTGTTTTTATCACTAATTATTTAGCATATTTGCAGCTTGAAAATTAAATAGAATACAGATGAAAATTGCATTGGTAGGAGCTACCGGAATGGTAGGAAATGTCATGTTAAAGGTACTGGAAGAAAGAAATTTTCCTGTTACGGAATTATTATTGGTCGCCTCGGAAAAATCTGTTGGGAAAGTAATTCCCTACAAAGGCCGGGAGCACGTTGTGATTGGTTTGCAGGATGCCGTAGATCAGCAACCCGATATCGCCCTATTTTCAGCCGGAGGGTCAACCTCCCTTGACTGGGCGCCAAAATTTGCCGCGGTGGGAACTACAGTAGTTGATAATTCATCTGCCTGGAGAATGGATCCAACGAAAAAACTGGTTGTGCCCGAAATCAATGGAAGTGTATTGACCAAAGAGGATAAGATAATTGCAAATCCGAATTGCTCAACCATACAATTGGTCATGGCCCTGGCTCCCTTGCACAATAAATATAAAATGAAAAGAGTGGTCATCTCGACATATCAATCCGTTTCGGGCACAGGGGTCAAAGCAGTAGAGCAATTAGAGAACGAGACCAAAGGAATTCAAGGTGAAATGGCTTACCACTACCCCATCAACAGAAATGCAATTCCTCAATGTGATGTGTTTTTAGAAAATGGCTATACAAAAGAAGAAATGAAACTGGTAAAAGAGCCAAAGAAAATATTAGAGGACGATTCTTTTTCGGTGACGGCAACTGCGGTCAGAATCCCAACGGCAGGGGGCCATTCGGAAGCTGTCAATGTTCAATTTGAAAATGATTTTGATTTACAGGACGTTCGAAAATTGTTAAATGAAACACCGGGGGTCATCGTTCAGGACAATTTGGACACGCATACCTATCCGATGCCAATTTATGCCCACAACAAGGATGAAGTTTTCGTAGGTAGGATTCGAAGAGATGAATCACAGGAAAATACCCTTAACTTATGGATTGTTGCAGATAACCTTAGAAAAGGAGCCGCAACGAACACCATTCAGATTGCAGAATATCTGATTGACAAACAGCTGATCTAAAATTGATTGCATACCCTATAAAAAAAGCTGTTTTAATTAAAAAACAGCTTTTTTATCTTTAAATTCTATTACTTCTCAACCTTCAAAACATCTTTAATTACCTGCTCAAGGTTGTGTTTTGGCAAAGCGCCCTGTGCCATTTGAGGTTGCTCATCTGAAGGACAGAAAAGCATTGATGGTATGCTCCTGATTCCAAAAGCCGCAGACAATTCCTGCTCTGCTTCTGTGTCTACCTTATAAATATCTACTTTTCCTTTGTATTCATCTGACAATTCCTCCAATATTGGGGCAACCATTTTACACGGGCCACACCAGTCGGCATAAAAATCTATGATACATGGCTTGTCGCCTTCAAATTTCCATTCTTTGTTTTTCTCAAAATTGAATACTTTTTTAAGAAAAGTTTCTTTGGTCAATAACTCAGTCATAATTTATTTATTTAATTTTTTGTCTTGTTTTTCAATGAATTGCAATATTTATACCACTCTCATTTATGATGCAAAGAGACATGTTTTTTGACATTATGTCTGTCACCTATGTTACATCTTAATAAATGATACATTGATCAATATCCTCAATACAAAATTCTTTAAGGTATAAAAACATGTACAGTCTGCTTCAAATAAACCTTCTTACCATATTAATCAGGCCCTGCAATCGGACATTTTGTCGTTAAAAAAGAACAAACCCTACAAAACAAAAAATCCGGTCAATAGACCGGATTTTCGAGAAATGGGTATTTTAAAGGGGTATATTGGCTTTTTTCATGTTAAAATGAAACTCCTGATACAACTCAAGTAAGCTCATTATGGCTGAAATAAGATCTTTGGTTTCGAGTAAATTACCAAAATACAAGGTTGTGTTCTTCGCACTTGACTCTTCGTTTCTGATTCTTTCGATCTGTTTTTCAATAGATTTTGAAACATGGTCGAACAATTCCTGTTTTTCAGCTACGATTTTGGCAATATTATCAAATTTACGCTCACCAAAAATCTCGGATATTTCATTCAACATTGTCGATAATTGCTCATCAATAATCTTCAAATCCTTAATTTGCCCTTTTTTAAGATTTTTGTGATTGTTGTTCACGTGTTTATAACTCGCTTTGGAAATATAACTTATGGATTGCGATATGTCTTGTAAATAACCCAGAACCATCAAATAAAACCTGCTTGCTTCAACAGAAGACTCATCCATGGACTTGATAAAGTAAAATGCCTCATCTTTGAGTTCGTCTACTTCATTATTCAATTTTTTGACGTGTTTATCTGTCTTTTTAAGCTTTCCAAGATCCTGAAGCGACAAGTCATTCACAACATTCGTATAGAGCTTGTCTACTCTGGATATTACCTCTGCAATATGGTCCGAAGTTTCTTCAATGACTTCCTTGGCCGTAATCAGTTCAGCCCTTTTGATCACTCTTTTCTGGGCTATCTCCCTTTCTTCCTTTTTATGACTTATGAAATTTTTCACAAGGATAAAGAAAACGAGTAACAAAATCAGTCCAACTGCAGTAATACCACCTAAATGAAGCAAGTAGGTAAATATACCTGCCGTTACAAAAGCGATAAAGGCGGTAAAGAACCATCCCCCGATCACATTCAGCACTCCTGCTACCCTGTAGACGGCACTTTCCCGGTCCCAGGCCCTGTCTGCCAAAGAGGTTCCCATGGCTACCATAAAAGTGACATAAGTGGTTGATAAGGGTAATTTATAAGATGTTGCTATTGATATTAAAATACCTGCAACCATCAAATTCGTAGAGGCTCTTACAGCATCAAAAGCCGGCATTTCATAGACTTTCTTTTTAGGAAGGTTGACAACTGGTTTTTCAAACCTGCCTCCAATTTTCTCCTTTGCGCTTTTCGGCATAATGAAACCCATTGTATTGATTACTCCCAGGGTCGATCTTACGATAATCCTTGAAAGGGTATTGGGTTGAAATCTTTCATGACCCTCGCTTTGCCTTGCCAGGTTAACTTCAGTAGCCGCTACCTTTTTAGCTTTGGACGAAAACCAAAGCGTCAGCACCATGACCATTCCTGCAATAAAAAGAAACAGGGTTGGCGTTGGAACCTTACCGGCAAGGACGCTCATATTGAATTCTCCGGCCGGTACACCCGATACGCTCCAGGCTTCATATGAATTCCATGCTGCCATTGGCACACCAATAAAATTGACCAGATCATTTCCTGCAAAGGCGAGTGCAAGGGCAAAGGTACCAATGGTGATTATTATTTTATACAGGTTGATATTGGCGTACTTTGTCAAGACAAAAGACAGTCCTGTCCAAAACAAAAATGCAGCAGATATGTTATACATTTCATTTCCTTCCAGCAAACCCTTGATATCATTATAGTAAGATGTTCCTTTCAATCCCTTCATAAATATGAAATAGGTAATCGCGGTTAAGGCAATCCCGCTGAACAAAGCCCCGTAGATTTTTGGCTTCTGTTCAAAATTAAAGGTAAGGAACAATCGTGATAAATACTGAACGATTGCACCTATGGAAAATGCGACAATTACGGAAAGGAAAATACCCGAAATAATCAATACCGCTTTTTCAGTATTGATATACTGCGATAAATTCGACACTGTTTCTGTGTCAGAAACCGCTATTTTAATCAATGCCATTGCCACAGCCGCCCCTAATAATTCAAACACAATCGATACGGTGGTCGAGGTAGGCATGCCCGTTCCGGCCGAGGTCGTAGTCCACGGCGGGAATCTCGGTCGGCGTCGACGGACGAATCCCGTGGTGCGCGAACGGCACGGTCTGCTCGGTGAGGGGGGTGTTCCCGTCGTAGTGCAGGATGGCG
>CBDUAP010000005.1:0-34416 GCA_965365165.1 uncultured Flavobacteriaceae bacterium | reverse complement strand
GGAATTTTAGATGTTACAGAAGATAATGGCCTTGTTGACAGAGATACGGATGGTGATGGTAATCCTGACAGGATTGATTTGGATTCTGATAATGACGGATGTTTTGATGTGGATGAAAACCTTTATGATAACAATGGCATTAATGAGGTTGGGAATCAAAATCCACCTGTTGTAGATGCAGTAACTGGAATCGTGACAAGTTTAGGCCCCAATGGCGGCTATGGCGTACCTGTTGATGCAGATGCAAACGGAACACCTGATTTTCAGGAAGCGGGAGCTGCGGCAACAATTACAACACAACCCACTGATCAGGCTCTGATCATAGGTGTTACAACCTTCAGTGTTGTGGCTACCGCAGACACATATCAATGGGAAGAAAGCCAGGATAACGGGGCTAATTGGACAGTTTTAGTTGACGGCGGGGATTACGCAGGTGCAACAACGGCTGACCTTCAGGTAACGAATGCAGATGTGAGCAAGTTGACATTCAGGTATAGAGTCGTTGTAAGCAATGTTGCTTATGCCTGTGATGCCGGAACCATTTCTGCAGAAGCAAGATATATCGCACCAAGTGACTTTGACAATGACGGTGTATTTGATATTGTGGATGTTGATGATGACAATGATGGTATTTTGGACACTGAAGAAGCCGGGAATACGGATCCTTCAACCAATCCTGATGCGATAAATCTTGATGCAGACGGCGATGGTTGTTTCGATGTGACTGAAGCAGGATTTACAGACAATGGTGCAGGAATGTTAGGAACGGTTAACCCGCCAGTGGTTGATGCTACCGGTTTGGTAACAAGTGCTGCAGACGGATATACAACGCCGAACGATTTAGATAACAACGGAACTCCGGACTTCCAGGAAGCTGGAACAGCAGCATCAATTTCGACACAACCTGCTGATCAAAACTTTATTCCGGGAGGTTCAGTGACTTTTGATGTGGTTGCCTCAGCCGATACATTCCAGTGGGAAGAAAGTACAGATGGGTCAACCTGGACCGCCCTTGCTGAAGGCGGTAATTATTCAGGGACCGCTACGGCAAGCCTGACAATCGCAAATGTGGACATCAGTATGCTTGGTTATACTTACAGAGTCATGGTCAATAATATAGCATATGCCTGTGATCCCGTTACGACATCTGATATTGCGGCACTTGTAAGCCTGCCTGATAATGATAATGATGGTGTTCCTGATATTGTGGATGTTGATGATGATAATGACGGGATTTTCGATACGGATGAACAAGATATCTCCGGAGCGGACATGGATTCTAATAACAACGGTACTCCTGACCGATTTGAACTGGATTCAGATTCAGATGGTTGTGACGACGTTGTTGAAGCAGGATTCACCGATGGTGATGGGGACGGACTTTTAGGAAACTCTCCTGTTACGGTAGATCCGTTAACGGGTCAGGTAACCAGTGGTACAGATGGGTATACGACCCCGAATGATCTGGACAACAATGGTACTTATGACTTCCAGGAAGCCGGCACACCAGCTAATATCACAGGAGACCCTGTTGACCAGGACTTTATTTTAAGCGGCAGTGCAACCTTTACAGCAGCTTCTGACGGAGATACCTTCCAGTGGGAAATAAGCACTGACGGAATTAATTTCACGCCTTTGACTGACGATGGAAAATACAGTGGAACCGATACTGAAAGCCTTACGGTTTCTGGTCTGGTTATCCCTGATTATTTCAATGAGTACAGAGTTGTGACAAGCAATATTGCCTTTGCCTGTGACCCTGGAGACGCTTCAGCCTCTGCCAGTTATAATATCCTTTTGGATACTGATAATGACGGGGTATTTGATATTGTAGACGTCGATGATGACAATGATGGTATTTTTGATACGGTTGAGGGTGAGGTAACAGATTCAAATTTAGATGGAAGACCAGACAGAATCAGCCTGGATGCGGATGGTGACGGTTGTGCAGATGCTATAGAAGCCGGTTTTACGGATCCTGATGGAGACGGAATACTAGGCACTTCTCCTGTAACAGTCGATGCAGACGGTCAGGTTACTGGGCAGGGCGGATATACCACGCCAAATGATCTTGACAATAATGGCGTATTTGACTTCCAGGAAGCCGGGGAACCTTCTTCCATATCAAATCAGCCTGAAGAAACCGAGATCGCTTTAGGAGATGATGCAGAATTTGAAGTTGATGGAATTGCAACTTTCTACCAATGGCAGGAAAGTGTTGATGGTGGGGCCACCTGGTCAGATTTATCAAATGATGGAAAATACAGTGGTGTTGACACAGACAGATTAAGGATCAGTGAGGCAAGAGGCAGACTTGAAGGGAATAGGTACAGGGTTGTATTGTCTTCTCCTGACTATGCCTGTGACCCTGTTGCAGAACTGATCTCTGACGGAGTGAGGCTGGTATTTAATACCGAATTGATCCCAAGCGGATTCTCACCAAATGGAGATGGCAACAACGATGTATTCAGTATCCCCGGTCTTATAGAAACCCCTGATTTCACAATGGAGGTATTTGACAGATGGGGTAACAGTGTTTACAAATATGCGAATAACGGCAACCTGAATCCGGACTGGTGGGACGGAAAGTCTACAGGAAATATGACTTTGAGTAAAGGGCAATTGGTGCCTGCGGGAACTTACTTCTACCTGATCGAATACAATGATGGAAATAAATCTCCTGACAAAGGTTGGGTATATATCAATTATTAAAAATACGTGGCAGTGTGATTTTGATGTCACACTGCCATGTAAACATATTAAAAAAAGGGAGTTATGAGTTTGACCCCGATTTGGAACTGACTCAGAACTATTTAAGTGGCAATGCAGTTGTCATATAAATAAATTTTATCAAATGAAAAAAATAACAATTTTCTTAGCTTTTGGTTTTTTACTATTCTTTAACGAGACGAAAGCACAACAAGATCCTCAGTATACACAATATATGTACAACATGAACGTTGTAAATCCAGCGTATGCCGGTTCCAGAGGAACTTTGAGTTTGGGGTTGTTGGGGCGTACGCAATGGACAAGTGTGGATGGGGCGCCAAAGACCTTTACTTTTGATGTTCATGCACCCTTGGGAAAGAAAGTTGGGATGGGAATCTCGGTAATTTCCGATGAAATAGGACCAGCAAAAGAGCAAAACATTTATGCTGATTTCTCCTATACCCTGACCACATCAGATGAAGGAAGATTGGCGTTTGGGTTGAAAGGAGGAGTGACTTTGTTGAATGTAAACCTTCTTGACGTTGTATTACCGCAAACTTCAACCGGAAATGACCCGGTGTTTGATGAGAATATCAACGAAGCCTTTCCAAATTTTGGGGCGGGGGTTTATTATTATACGAATAAATGGTATGCAGGGTTCTCGGTTCCGAACATTATGAAATCTGAACACCTCGACAAAGATAATATCAACACCAAAGCCTCAGAAGAAGTTCATTATTTTTTAACCGGTGGATACGTATTTGATCTGTCGAGCACATTAAAATTCAAACCATCTGTGATGTTTAAAGGCGTTACAGGAGCACCGTTATCAGTTGATATCAATGCAAACTTTTTAATGTATGACAGATTTGAAGTAGGAGCGAGTTACAGAATTGAAGATTCGGTTAGTTTGTTGTTTAATTTTGGAGTAACCCCTGACTTTAGAATTGGATATGCTTACGATTATACGATTTCTGATTTTTCAAATTCCAACACCGGAGGATCTCACGAGATCATTTTATTATATGATATTGACTTCTCAAAGAAAAATTTGAAGTCTCCTAGATTTTTCTAGGAAATTATAAAACATAAAAAAAAGGGGAATTTATGAAAAAGTACATTTTGGCATTACTCCTGTGTTATTCAGGAATCTTGTATGCCCAGACTGAAGGCGCAGGAAAATATGCAATCAATAAACTTACTGTAAATACAAAAAATTCGGATTTTGGGACGGCTTTTTATGGAGATGATAAATTGGTTTATGCATCTCCAAAAAAAGGAATATCCTTGGTGAATGATGTTTGGGAGGAGAATAATCAGCGATATCTTGAATTGTATGTGGGAGATATTCTTTCTAACGGAGATGTTGGAAATGTATCGCTTCTCAAGGGGGAAGTAAATACCAGGTATCACGAAGCTGATGTAGTATTTACCAGAGACCTCAAAACGGTTTATTTTACAAGAAACAATTTTTACAACAAAAAACTTGCAAGAGATGAGAAAAAAATGGCCAATCTGGCCATGTTCAAGGCATCTGTAAATGACAAGGGAGAATGGGTCAATATCATTCCCATGCCCTTTAACAATGTCGAATATTCGGTAGGTCACCCGGCCCTTAGTGCTGACGAAAAAACCTTGTATTTTATTTCAGACATGCCCGGATCTTATGGGCAAACCGATATTTTCAAGGTGGCCATTAATGAGAGTGGATTTGGAAACCCCGTGAATCTTGGGTTCAAGATCAACTCCCCCTCCAAAGAATTTTCTCCGTTTGTAGATGGGGAGGTCCTTTATTTTTCATCTGACAAAGAAGGTGGCATGGGAGGATTGGATGTTTATGCAACGCGACTTGTAGATTACACACCTGAACCCATATTACTGAATGCGCCCATCAATTCAAGCGCAGATGATTTCACTTTTATCATACACCCGACTACCAGAAAGGGGTATGTTTCATCTAATAGAAAAGGAGGAGAAGGCGATGACGACTTATATTCTTTTATTGAAGAAGAACCTGTTGTTTTCAAATGCACGCAAGTCATCACAGGTGAAGTAAGAGACAAGAATACCACTGAGATCATCAGGGGAGCCGTGGTTTCCGTAAAGGACACAGAGGGTAACCTGGTCAAGGAGGTTGTTGTAGATGAGGAGGGTTCTTTTGAACTTCCGGTATACTGTGATACTGCTTATAAATTGGAAGGAAAAAAGGAAGGCTACACCACCCAAAGTAAATCTTTGACGACCTCTATGGAGGCTGATAAAAAATTAAAACTGCTCATCCTGTTGGGTACTGGCGAAATTGTTGAACAAAAAGAACCAGAGGTTCCTGTAATTGTTGAGGATAAACCTGAGGGAATTCCTGAAGTTTTACCTGAAGAGATCGTAAAGGTCAGGCCAAGTACCTATGTGGTCAATATTGAACCTATTTATTTTGAGTTGAACTCTTCTTATCTGAACAAGGAGGCGCAAAGGGAATTGGACAAGGTCGTTGATCTGATGAACAAATATCCCGAAATGATCATAGAATCAGGTTCCCATACTGATTCAAGAGGAATCGTTGGCTATAACATATGGCTGTCTACGAGAAGGGCAAAATCTACTGTCAATTATATTATAGATAAAGGAATTGACTCGAGCAGAATTACCGGAAAGGGATATGGGGAAACACAACTTATCAATGAATGTTCTGATGGTGTCGAGTGTACTGAGGCACAGCACGCTAAAAACAGGAGGACCGAGTTTGTGATCATTAAAATGTAATCATTTTATATACGAAAAGCCAACGAATTTCGTTGGCTTTTGTATAAAGTGTTAAGTTATATGAAATATTTATTTTCAATACTGTTTATCCTGATTTCTCTTTCGGCCAATGCACAGCTTACTGCGGCACAGTATAAACTGAAAAGCCTGGATGCGAATTCCGAGAATGGAGACTTCGGCACTGCTTTTTACGGGCCGGATAAAATTGTATTTTCTTCTTCACGAAAAAACGGTATTTCCAATAAAACATGGGAAGGCAATGACCAGCCTTTTTTAGACCTGTATATTGGCAATGTGGAGCCGGATGGTGAAATTACAAGGGTGCGGCCCTTTTCCAGTTCGGTAAATTCAAAATACCATGATGCCATGGTCGCTTTCTCGCCAGATTTGACTGAAATTTATTTTACTTCAAATAATTATATGAATGGGAAGGTAAGATCAAGTAACCTCAAAATATTCAAGGCAACCGTAGGGTCATCGGGAAACAGAATCAATGTGGTTACTTTACCGATCAACAATGATAAATTCAGTAACGGACATCCTTTTGTAACCAAAGACGGGAAAAAGATGTATTATATTTCTGACATGCCGGGAGGATTGGGAGGCACGGACATTTATGTAGTGGATATCAACAGTGGTCATTACGGAGCTCCCAGGAACCTGGGGCCCACGGTAAATTCCAAATACAAGGAATACACCCCGTATGTAGATGGAGATATATTGTATTTTTCCTCAAACAGGCCCGAGGGGGAGGGAGGTTTTGATATTTATATGACCAAACTTGACGGATCAATAGAGGAACCCATAAACCTGGGTAAACCGATGAACAGTAAAGCAGACGATATTTCTTTTATTATTGACCAGCAAACACAGAGAGGTTATTTTTCTTCAAACAGGAGAGGAGGCAAGGGAGATGATGATATTTACTCTTTTGAGGAATTAACGGTTAACCCGATTTGTGATCAGGTGGTTGAAGGTGTGATCAGGGATAAGATTTCAGGGAGACCCCTTCCAAATGCATTCGCAACAATATACAACAGCAAAGGTAAAAAGATCAGGAGAATAGAAACCTTGGCTGATGGGACTTTCTTCTTTAAGGTAAAATGTGATGTGTCCTATAAAATTACGGGAGATAAATTTGGCTATTTTGAAACAGATACCACGCTAGTAACAAGCAGGGAGAATTCGTATGCGAATAAAATTGATTTTTTACTGGATGAAAAGGAATTTGTTGACGTTGATGGAAGGGAAATTTTAAACGTCAGGTCTATTGAATTTGAATTGAATGAGGCCAATATCCTGGAGAGGTCCTATGATGAACTCGCAACTGTAGCCAGGTTGATGGAGAAATTTCCAGATATGATCATACAATTTGGTGCACATACAGATGCCAGGGGAGGCGATGGCTATAACATGTGGCTGTCACAAAAAAGAGCTTCGTCAACGGTTCGCTATTTGATCGGAATTGGAGTCGATTCGCGAAGAATTACAGGAAAAGGGTTCGGAGAATCGAAATTACTGAACAATTGCTCCAACGGGGTGAAATGTACGGAAGCAGAACACCAGCAAAACAGAAGGACAGAATTCGTGGTCATTAGAAAATAGCTCGAAGAGAATCTTTCCTAACAATAAAGCGCACCGGTTGAAAAACTGGTGCTTTTTTTATACTTATCACTTAAAATTTTAAGAAAATATGTACTTTTGCAAATTTAATAGAATTTGCAAGAAAATATGCGTCAGACTTTTAGAGAATATAAGGGATTGAATCTTTCGGAAATTGCCGAAGAGGTACTCTCATTTTGGGAGCAGAATGACATATTCGAAAAAAGTATCAGCTCCCGAAAGGGAAAAGAGCCCTTTGTTTTTTTTGAAGGGCCTCCTTCTGCCAATGGACTTCCCGGAATACATCATGTCATGGGTAGGGCGATCAAAGATATTTTCTGTCGCTATAAAACCCTTCAGGGATATCTTGTAGAAAGAAAGGCCGGCTGGGACACTCATGGTCTGCCCATTGAGCTTGGAGTTGAAAAGGAGCTTGGGATCACAAAAGAAGACATCGGCAAGAAAGTCAGTGTTGAAGACTATAATGAAGCTTGTAAATCAGCAGTGTTGAGATACACTGACGTCTGGGAGGATCTCACAAAAAAAATGGGACACTGGGTGGATATGAACAACCCATACGTGACTTATAAGCCCAAATATATGGAAACCCTTTGGTGGCTGCTTAAAGAACTCTATGAAAAAAAGTTGCTTTACAAAGGATATACCATTCAACCCTATTCTCCAAAGGCCGGAACCGGTTTGAGTTCACATGAACTGAACCAGCCCGGAACTTATCAGGACGTAACAGATACAACAGTAGTAGCCCAGTTTAAAACCATAAAGGATAGCCTGCCTGAATTCCTCAAAGATATAGAGGGAGACCTGTTCATGCTGGCCTGGACCACCACCCCCTGGACCCTTCCTTCAAATACTGCCCTGACTGTAGGAAAGAAGATAGATTATGTGGTTGTCAGGACTTTCAATCAATACACTTTTGAACCTATAAATGTTATTCTGGCCGAGAACCTGTTGGGTTATCAAATGGGAAAAAAATTCAAGGCTGTAGAGAATGAAGATGAATTGCAGGCCTTCGGAAAAGAGGATAAGGTCATTCCATACAGGATCATAAAGACCTGCAAGGGAGCCGATCTGCTGGATATAAGATACGAACAGTTATTGCCATATGCCTTGCCTTATCAAAATGCCGAAAATGCCTTCAGGGTCATTGCAGGTGATTTTGTTACCACTGAAGATGGAACAGGCATCGTTCATACCGCGCCAACTTTTGGTGCAGATGATGCCATGGTAGCCAAACAGGCAAGCCCGGAAGTACCACCTTTATTGGTGCTGGATGATCATAAAAACCCGGTACCCCTGGTAGATCTCCAAGGCCGGTTTACCTCTCATATGGGTGAATTTGCCGGAAAATATGTGAAGAACGAATATTATGATGATGGAGACGTTCCCGATCGATCTGTCGATGTTGAGCTCGCTATCAAATTGAAAGAAGAGAATAAAGCTTTTAAGGTCGAAAAATACAAACACAGTTATCCAAACTGCTGGAGAACTGATAAGCCGATTCTTTATTATCCTCTTGATTCCTGGTTCATTCGGGTGACCGACAAGAGGGACAGGATGTACGAATTGAATCAGTCCATTAACTGGAAACCAAAATCGACTGGAGAAGGAAGGTTTGGGAACTGGTTGCAAAACGCCAATGACTGGAACCTTTCAAGATCCAGATTCTGGGGGACACCCTTACCTATCTGGAGAACCAAGGACGGAGCAGAAGAGGTGATCATAGGTTCGGTTGCCGAGTTGAAAGCAGCCATGAAGAAGTCAATGGAGCAAGGGTTTATGACAACTGAATTGTTCAAGGATTTTGTAGTTGGTGATATGAGTGAGGCGAATTATGACAAGATTGACCTCCACAAGAACATAGTTGACCAGATAATTCTGGTGTCACCTTCGGGAAGACCTATGAAAAGGGAATCTGACCTTATTGATGTATGGTTTGATTCAGGAGCCATGCCTTATGCGCAGTGGCACTATCCTTTTGAGAACAGAGAAAAAATTGATGATAATGAATTTTTTCCGGCTGATTTTATTGCTGAGGGTGTTGACCAGACAAGAGGATGGTTCTATACCTTGCACGCCATAGCTTCAATGAATTTCGACAGCGTTGCCTATAAGAATGTCATTTCCAACGGCCTGATTTTGGATAAAAACGGCAAGAAAATGTCAAAGCGGCTTGGTAATGCCATAGATCCTTTCGAGACCATGAAAAAATACGGTCCTGATGCGACAAGGTGGTATATGATTTCCAATGCGAACCCTTGGGATAATTTAAAATTTGATGTCGAAGGTATTGAAGAAGTCAGGCGTAAATTCTTTGGAACCCTCTACAACACGTATTCTTTCTTTTCGCTTTATGCCAATATTGACGCCTTTTCGTATGCAGAAGAAGAAATAGCGATTTCGGAAAGACCCGAAATTGACCGTTGGATACTTTCTGAATTGAACACCCTTATCCAAAAGGTAATCTCTTATTATGATGATTATGAACCCACCAAGGCGGCCAGAGCGATCCAGGATTTTGTAAGTGAGAATTTGAGCAACTGGTATGTAAGATTGTGCAGAAGAAGGTTTTGGAAGGGAGAATATCAGCAAGACAAGATTTCAGCGTATCAAACTTTGTATACATGTTTGCTGAATGTGGCTCAGATGGCCTCGCCCATTGCCCCATTTTTTATGGATAATTTATATTTAGATTTAACAAAAAACGTTTCTAAAAATAAATTAAGTTCAGTACATTTGGGTGAATTTCCAAAAGCGAATCAGGCATTTATCGATCCCTCCCTGGAAAGAAAAATGCAAAAAGCGCAGACAATTTCTTCCATGGTACTGTCATTGAGGAAAAAGGAAATGATCAAAGTTCGCCAACCTTTGCAAAAAATTATGATTCCTGTTTTGGACAAACAGGATAAAATGGATATCGAAGCTGTATCTGACCTGATCAAATCTGAGGTAAATGTCAAAGAAATTGAATTGCTTCATGATGCTTCCGGAATTCTGATAAAGAATATAAAACCCAATTTTAAAGTACTTGGGCCCAAATATGGAAAAGATATGAGGTTTGTGGCACAGGCGATTAAAGGAATTAGGGATGAAGAGATTGCTGAAATAGAACGCAAAGGAAAGCTGGACATCATTGTAAATGATGATTCGGTCGAGTTGTTGCTGGATGAAGTAGAAATTTCTACCCAGGACATCGAGGGTTGGCTAGTTGCCAATCAGGGCAATTTAACCGTTGCTTTGGACGTTTCTATATCAAAGGAGTTAAAAAATGAAGGAGTAGCCAGAGAATTGGTGAACAGAATTCAGAATTTGAGAAAAGAAAAAGGCCTTGAGGTGACTGATAAAATCGTCCTCTTCATCAAAAAGGACGGCGTAGTTGATGAGGCTGTGGCGTCAAATGCAGACTATATTAAAAATGAAACATTAACTAAAGAATTAATATTAAAGGAAGAAATTGATAATGGCAATAACATTGAATTTGACAATGTCAATACAATGTTATTCATAGAAAAAGTTTAAAAAATGAGCGAGAAGAAAATTAGGTATTCTGATAAGGATTTAGCGGAGTTTAAATCAATCATCGAAGAAAAGATCAAGCATGCGAAACAAGACCTTGAATTGATTGTAAGTACTTTTAAAAACGACAGTAACAATGGTACTGAAGATACTTCCCCAACTTTTAAAGCTTTTGAGGAAGGTTCAGAAACAATGTCTAAGGAGGCCAATGTTCAATTAGCCATTCGTCAGGAAAAGTTTATCAGGGATTTGAAGAATGCGCTTTTAAGGATAGAGAATAAAACCTACGGCATATGTCGTGTGACGGGTAATTTGATACAAAAGGAAAGGTTGAAATTGGTACCTCACGCTACATTGAGCATCGAAGCTAAAAACCAGCAATATTAAATTTGGTAACAGATACAACTATTTGAGAGGATCATGCTCATGGATCCTGATATTTTGTGCTGTCAATATTTTTGGACAGGAATATGTTGAAAAATCAATTACTTCAAAGGCCTTGCAGGTTGTTGTTGATTTCAATGTGATTGATCAGGTACATCTTTATAATTCTGAAGTTGAAGGCTTATTTCTTATAAAAGCTGAAGGAGGTTCAATGGTTTCTGATTTCTCCCTTAAAGAAAAGCAAGGGGTTGTTTACATCAAGGGAAATGAAATTGATCATGACAAAGAAGCTTTTGAACTGGACAAGGTGTGCAGCATTGAACCTAACTTTACCTCTTACCAAATTTATGTGCCCGCAGGCAAAGAATTGTATATTTCGGTCTTGGAAGGAAACTTCTATGCTGATGGTTTTAAAGGCGAATTAAGCTTGAAGGTCGAAGACGGAATAGTGCAGTTGGGGCATTGTGCAGATCCGGTGCGTGTGAAATTAAACACAGGCAGTATTTTTGTAGAGGGCTATGAAAATTCAGATGTTGATGTCAAAACCAATTTAGGCATGTTAATTGCAGACCCTCGGATAAAGGATATTTCTGAAGACAAGAAGCACTTGGTCCATCGTTTTGGCATTGGTGGAAAACAGCTCAGAATCAGAACCATCATGGCAAACATATTTTTAAATGGTTCAGAAGACTAATTTTTACTATTATTGTAGCGTTTTTAACAAGGCTGTAATAATACGGACAACAAAGACATTTAATTCGTGAAGAGAGCATTTTTAATTATCATCATCATTCTTTTAATTGATCAGGTTTCAAAGGTCTATATCAAAACGCATTTTGTATTAAGTGAAGAGATCAAGGTTTTGGGGCTTGACTGGTTCCGGATCCATTTTCTTGAAAATAATGGCATGGCCTGGGGTAAAGAATTCGGAGGCAAGAGCGGCAAACTGTTTTTAACTCTTTTTCGCCTGGTGGCTATTGCAGGGATAGGCTACTGGCTTTATGATGCGATCAAGAACAAGGCTCATAAATTATTGATCACGGCCATTTCACTGATTTTTGCAGGAGCACTGGGTAATATTATAGACTCTGTTTTTTACGGGATCTTTTTTAGTGACAGTTACCGCCGGGTAGCTAGTTTTTTACCTCCAGAAGGAGGGTATAATTCACTTTTTCATGGAAAAGTGGTTGACATGCTTTACTTTCCAATCATCGATACCATGTTACCTGACTGGATACCCAGTATAGGTTTTGATTTCCCACAATGGCTGCCTGTTATTGGAGGAAATCATTTTTCACTTTTTGAAAACAGAAATTTCACCTTTTTTGATCCGGTATTTAATATTGCGGATACGGCCATAAGCACGGGAGTAGGCCTCTTGGTGGTTTTCAATAAAACTATTTTCCCAAAGAAACCGGTCAATGCTTCTGAATCAATTGCCGAAGGAAACAAGGCTTGATTCCTTACACCTTGAAACTATCTTATTGATGTTCCTTAACGGCATTTATGAATTGTAGGAGGTTATCAATTTCAACATGATCCATGATAACCACCTTATACCATTTGTTGCTTTCATTGTGCTGCTCAGGGACCAGGTCAAATTTTTCAGCAATGTCACGTGGAACATGAGATGAATACAGTGTAACTATATTCATGTGCTCGTTTCTGTAATAAGGGATGTTTAGCTGGTCCAGTTGTTTGCAGAACCAATTTGTTCTCATGAGCAATACACTGATCTTTTCATACCACCCATAAGGCCCATAGGTGAAAAGGATCATGTAAACCGCTATAGCATTGGCTCCTGAACGGCTGCCGCATAAAGTAAGGTCCATGCCTTCAACATATTCGGCTTCCTTGGTAATTACGTTTTCAATAAGACCCTTGCGACTCAAATACACGCCTGTGCCATAAGGCGCCTGCAGCATTTTATGCGCATCGATGGTAATAGAAGATACTTTTGGGTTTGAAAAGTTAATGTTGGATTTCAGGTTACTGAACGGATAGACAAAGCCTCCATAGGCCCCGTCAAGGTGTAATTTGTATGGAAGATCCATTTTTTCAAGCAGATCCGTATATACATCGGGATCATCAACTGAGCCAAACATGGTGGTTCCCATGTTAGCGATAATGATAAAATACTTCTTTCCATTGGCATGGGCTTGTTGTACGACTTTTTCCAGGGCCAGCGCATCAATCTCCCGGGAATCAAAATGCACCGGAACGCTGAGCAAATCAATATTGAGCAGGTTAGATGCTTTTGGAATGGAGTAGTGGGTATCCTCTGATGCAACAATCGCTATTTCATCATTTGACGCATTGAAATGGTGGTTAAAATAATTTCTAAAGACCCATATGGCCTGTATATTTGCTTCTGTTCCGCCGGGTGCAATATAACCGTCAAATTGTTCATCTTCCATTTTGAAGAAATCAACGGCGAGTACCCTCAGTACTTCACGCTCAATCTCCTGTGTGCCTTTGAAGGCACTTTCCGAAGACCCATAGGTATGACATCCAATGTGATTGGGATTGGCAACATAGGTTTTCAAGGTTGGCGCATCTTTTAAAAATGAAGCATCGCTGTAAAACACCTTATTGTCAAGCTTGGATGCGGGATAGCCAAGGGATGTGTCATTTTCAAAATCGACATTTTCTTTCAGAGCAGTTTCAATTCGGGTCTGGAGACTATGGTGAGGAAGTTTTTTCCAATATTTCATTTCCTTGTATTTTAAAAACGTATTTTTACAACTAAATTGCAAGGTGTAAAAATACGCATTATGCCTGGATAATATCATGAGAAACTATAGCTGCCGGTGCCTTTCGGAATTTTTATGAAAATTGCAATGATTTAATTTTTATTTGTTCAATTGTTTTTATTTATCCTTTTGCCACTATCATAAATCAAAGAATTTGAAGGATTCAATGGCAATATTGGAATGCCAATTGAGGTCATTAGATGGAAATATGTATCTTTTTTAAAAATTGAACCGATCAGGGAGTCGATTGCCAAGGCTGTCGGGAATAAATAAATACCATAAAAACCCTTTTTGTTGGAATTAGAAGTTCAAATAAAATCATTGCCAACTTCACCCGGAGTATACCAATACTATGATCGGTCTGATCAACTCTTGTACATTGGCAAAGCCAAGAATCTGAAAAAAAGGGTGGCCTCTTACTTTTCCAAGAATCATGAGAACGGGAAAACCCGCGTATTGGTCAAAAAGATCGTGCGTGTAAAGCATATCGTGGTAGAAACGGAAAGTGACGCGCTTTTACTCGAAAATAACCTCATCAAGAAATACCAGCCCAGGTACAATGTGCTGCTCAAAGATGATAAAACCTACCCTTGGATATGCATTAAGAAGGAACCATTCCCAAGAGTATTTTTAACCCGTAATGTCTTCAAGGATGGATCGGAGTATTTTGGGCCCTACACTTCGGTAAAAACGGCAAGAGCCTTGTTGTCATTAATCAAGGAACTCTATCCTTTACGAACTTGTGCGTATTATTTGAGTGAAGAGAATATTCGTTCTAAAAAGTATAAGATTTGCCTGGAGTATCATATTAAAAATTGCAAGGGGGCCTGTGAAGGCTTGCAGTCTGAAGAAGATTATATCAAGGATATCAAAGAAATCAGAAATATTTTAAAGGGTCATTTTAAGTCCTCCTTAAAAAGTTTTGAGACCCTTATGTTGGATTTTGCAGAGCGTGCGGAATTTGAGGAGGCTCAAAAAATAAAGGAAAAAATAGAATTGCTTGCCAATTATCAGGCCAGGTCTACGGTAGTGCATCCTTCAATCACCAATGTCGATGTTTTCAGCGTTGTTTCAGATGAATCATTTGCCTATGTGAATTTTCTTAAAATGGTCAATGGTGCCATTATACAGTCACATACGGTAGAGATCAAAAAAAAGCTGGATGAGGATGATAAGTCACTGCTTGAAATCGCTATTATCGAAATCAGGGAGCGTTTCAATTCGACATCAAAGGAGGTTTATACGCCCTTTAAGGTAGCTTCCGGGGAATTGTTCAAGGTTACCGTACCGAAACTTGGCGACAAGAAAAGAATTGTCGATCTTTCTTTAAGAAACGCCAAATATTTCAGGCAGGAAAGGTTTAAGCAAATTCAGATTATTGATCCTGACCGGCACACCAAAAGGATCATGTTGCAGATGCAAAAAGACCTGAGGTTGAAAGAACCGCCAATACATATAGAATGTTTCGATAACTCAAACATACAAGGGTCCAATCCGGTTGCTGCATGCGTGGTCTTTAAAAACGGAAAACCCTACAAGAAAGAATACCGGCATTTTAATATTAAAACGGTCACCGGACCTGACGATTATGCATCAATGGAAGAAGTTGTTCACCGTCGTTACAAAAGACTCCTTGATGAAGAAAGGGACTTGCCTCAACTTATTGTGATAGATGGAGGAAAGGGGCAACTCTCTTCTGCTTTGAAAAGTCTGGAAGTTCTCGGGTTAAGGGGTAGGATCGCCATCATTGGAATTGCCAAAAGGCTTGAAGAGATTTATTATCCGGGAGATCCTGTTCCGCTCTATCTCGATAAAAAATCAGAGACACTCAAAATCATTCAACAATTGAGAAATGAGGCACACAGGTTCGGTATTACGCACCATCGAAACAAACGCAGTAAAGGAGCGATACAAACTGACCTTTCCAATATCAAAGGCGTTGGTGAAAAGACGATTCTGACTTTGTTAAAGAAATTCAGGTCCATAAAAAGATTAAAAAATGCAACGTTTGATGAATTAGTGCAACTAATAGGAAGAGATAAAGCCCAAAAAGTTTGTGATCATTTAAATATGGAACATCCCCCAAAAACAACCTCATGAGATATTTCTTCATTGTTCTATTATTGATAGGAAGTTCCCTAAATGCTCAACAGGCGCCTCAGAAGAAAAAGGACGTGAAAGTAGGCCTTGTGTTAAGCGGAGGTGGTGCCAAGGGTTTTGCGCATGTGGGGGTTTTAAAAAAACTGGAAGAAGCAGGGGTCAGGGTCGACTACATCGCAGGTACCAGTATGGGTGCTATTATCGGAGGTTTATACGCTTCAGGTTACAATGCCCGGGAATTGGATTCTGTTATGAGAGTCCATGATCTTGGAGGCTTGGTAAAAGATGAGTTGCCAAGGGAAGTTTCTTCTTTTTATCAAAAAGAAAACGGAGGTAAGTATGCTATTTCACTGCCCCTGGTGAAACGAAAAATTGAATTGCCTTCTGCAGTTTCCAAAGGGCAAAGCGTTTTTAACATTTTTTCTCAATTGACCGAACACGTTCATGAAGTCAATGATTTCAGTGAACTGTCGATACCATTTTTTTGTATTGCCACTAATCTTGAAACGGGAGAAGAGGTTATTTTGGATAAAGGCTTTTTACCAGAAGCTATTAGGGCAAGTGGTTCTTTGCCAGGCCTGCTGACTCCTGTTGTTTTAGACGGACAAGTTTTGGTTGATGGCGGAATCGTTGATAATTTTCCGGTTGAAAAAATGAAGGAAAAGGGCGTTGATTATATCATTGGAGTCAATGTTTCAGGGGGCTTAAAGGATATTGATAATTTAAACACCTTACCGGAAATTTTATTGCAAATAGCCGGTTTTCAAATGTATGATAAATGGGAAGATAAAATCAGTCAGTCTGATGTCTATATTGCTCCGGAACTTAACGGGTTCAATACTTTTTCATTTGATCAGGGGCAAGAGATCGTACAAAGAGGAGAGGCAGCAGCAGATCAGGTGATGGATCAATTGAGGGACCTGGCGTCTAAGCAGCAGGAGGATGTGCCGAGAACCATCAGTTTCTATCCGAAGAAAGAAGAATTATTGATCAAGGAGATCGTGATCAAGGGAAACCGGAATTATACTGATAAATACTGTATCAAGAAACTGGGCATAACGGAAGGAGAAGTAGTCAGCCATAAAGAATTTATGAGAGGCATTGATGTCCTGACCGCAACCAATAATTTTGCCAGCATCTATTACAAACTGATTCCTGAGGAAGATGGTACTAGAGTCGAGTTCGAGGTCAGAGAGAACCCTGAACGAACCTTCATTCAGTTCGGTGGGCACTACGATGACCTTTATAAAACAGGAGTTCTCGTCAATTTTACTACAAAGCACCTCTTGTTTAAAAATGATTTTATTTCTGCGGATTTTGTCATTGGAGATAACCTGAGATACAACCTGGACTATTTTTATGACAATGGGTTCAACTGGAGTGTTGGCGTCAACACCAGGTACAATTCTTTTAAGGCTGATATCGTTTCAAGTATTTTACCGGTTGCAAGGAACCAAGACCCGCTGGATTCCGGGTTAAAAATACCGATCAGGTATTACGATTTCACGACGCGATTCTTTTTACAGTCTACGATCAAAGACAAGTGGGCCTTCCGGGTAGGGATCGAGCACAAGTACTTGAATATTTTTGCCGATGAGGTTGTAGACGACAATACTTACAGAATTCATTTTGAAAAGAGTCACTTTATGAACTTTTTTGGGAAGGTGATGTTCGACACCTACGACACAAAATACTTTCCTAAAGAAGGATTTTATATCAACACGGAATATTTGCTGTATGCGGTTTCCAGCGATTATAACAATAATTTTCTTCCTTTTTCTCAATTATACGGTCGTCTGGGGATAGCTCATTCTTTTTTTGATAAACTTACGCTGCACCTTTTATCTGAGGCCGGACTGACCATTGGAAATAATGAAAATCAGGTTTTGGATTTTCATTTGGGCGGGTATAATGAAAATTACATCAATACCTTTGTTCCCTTTTACGGTTATGGTTTCGCTGAATTGAACGAATCAGCATTTTTAAGAACCGCTTTGACCGTAAGGTATGAATTGTTTAAAAAGAATTTTCTATCCTTTACCGGTAATTTTGCCAGGCTGAATGATGACATATGGAACGACGGAAGAATCTTTGAGGATACTAAAACTGGTTATGCCGCCGGTTACGGAGTCAATACAATTCTGGGTCCGGTAGAACTTATTTATTCGTGGAATCCTGACAATAACAACAATTTCTGGTATGTAAATGTCGGTTTCTGGTTTTAGAAAAAATCCGGGCCCGGCCCGGATTTATTTTTAATTGCTTACCCTCTGAAAATTTTTACGCAGCCACATTTTAAATTTTGTGACCAAATAAAAGAAGATCGGGACTACGATCAGTGTTAAAAAAGTGGCGATCAACAATCCGTAAATAACCGTCCAGGCCAAGGGACCCCAGAACACGACATTGTCTCCACCGAAATAGATCTGTGGATCAAATTGGGTAAACAAGGTGTAAAAGTTGATATTAAAACCTATTGCCAGGGGAATCAGTCCCAAAATGGTGGTAATTGCCGTTAACAATACGGGGCGCAATCTTGCTTTCCCCGCCGCGACAATGCTGTTGAACAAATTTTCATCATCCAGGAACTCAGTTTCGTCCATTTTCAACTCCGCTTTTTTTCTATCGATCAGCAGTTGGGTATAGTCGAGCAGCACAACCCCGTTGTTCACTACAATTCCTGCCAGGGCAATTATTCCCATCATGGTCATCATAATGACAAATGGCTTTCCTGTGATGATCAAACCGCCAAATACCCCTATGAGGCTTAAAAAGATTGCCATCATGATAATTCCCGGTTTTGACACAGAGTTGAACTGAAAAATCAAAATGAGAAAGATCAGTCCAAGTCCAGAGAAAAAAGCGCCCATTAAAAAAGCCATTTGTTTGTTTTGTTCTTCAATCTGACCTGTAAAATCAATTTTAATGCCATTGGGGAGCTCAGAGAAGCCCTCCATTTCTGCCTGGATACGGTTTACAATGGCTCCTGCATCAGTGAACCCCGGAGACAAAGCAGAATATAGTGTTACTACTCTCTTGACGTCTTTGTGTTTGATCGCACTGAATCCCGAATTATTTTTTTGACTTGTTACCGCCGAAACCGGAACTTCCTTGATTTTACCCGTTGCAGGATCTCTGAAGGTAATCTTTTGATTAAAAAGGGCACTTTTATTATACTTGTCTCTTTCATTGAATCGGACATAAATGTCATAATCTTCACCTTCTTCCTTGTAAATTCCCGCCTTGGCCCCGAAGATTGAATTTCTGAGCTGTTGACCAACCTGTCCCGCTTTGACACCGAGCTCTCCGGCTTTTCTTCTGTCAATGGTAACATACATCGAGGGCTTCGACCGGTTGACATCAATTTTCAATTCATCAATTCCTTCAATACTCTGCAGGTTGATAAAATCTTTTATGCGTTCTGCAGTATGGATCAGTTCAGCGTAATCATCACCTTCGATCTCAATATTGATAGGGTATCCTACCGGGGGACCAATGGCTTCTTTTTCAACACTGATGGCTACCCCGGGATAAACACCAACCAGAGATTCCTGAATTCTTTGTCTTAGATCCTCGCTGTCTTTCCCTCTCCTGAATTTGAATTCACGCATGGAAGCCGTGATTTTCCCTTTGTGTGGCATTTCCGATACAGAACCACTTTCCGTTTGAGGATTTCCTGCTCCTTCTCCTACCTGGGCTACGGCACTTTCCACCATAAAGTTATATCCATCATCCATATACATGTCATCTTGAAGCAAGGTGTATACCCTGTCTTCAATCTCCTTGGTCATCTGATTGGTTTTTTCAATATCTGTGCCTTCCGGGTACTCAATATATACGATGATTTGATTTGGCTTGTTGTCAGGAAAAAATTCAACCTTGGTTCTTTGGGATACGATGGATGCACCGAAGCCCCCAAAAGCGATCAATAGCAGAAATATTGTGCCCAGGGTTATAGCATAGGGCTTCCATCCTTTGAGGGACCTTTTTAAATTTCTCTCATAGAACCGTTCCCATTTACTTAAAATATTGCTTTGAAAATACTTTGCCATTTTCCTAAGAGCCAGTCTGTAAGCCCAAAGCATGGCGGCAGTAATGACCATAATTGAGCCCAGCAACCTGTAAGGCCCCCCGACAATGATAATAAGCAGGCCAAAAAGGATCAGTATGGCAGATACCGATATGATATTTTTACGAGACATGTCTTTGTCGTGAATACTCATGAATTGAGAAACCAGGACAGCGTTAAAAAAGATTGCGACGAAAAGGGAAGACCCCAGGACTACTGATAAAGTAATTGGCAAGTAGATCATGAACTCTCCTGTCATACCGGGCCACATCCCCAGCGGGATAAAGGCTGCAACGGTGGTTGCCGTAGATATGATAATGGGAAAAGCAATCTCACTGATACCTTTTTTGGCCGCCGCCTTTCGATCCATGCCTTCTTCATCCATGAGGCGGTATACATTTTCAACCACAACGATACCATTGTCAACCAGCATCCCCAGCCCCATGATCAATCCAAAAAGGATCATGGTATTCAAAGTGTAGCCCAGGGCATTGAGTATCATCAATGACAAAAGCATCGACATGGGAATGGCGAAGCCCACAAATAAGGCATTTCTAAACCCTAAAAAGAACATTAATACCGTAACCACCAATATGATTCCGAATACGATATTATTGACCAGATCATCTACCTGGCCTATGGTTTTTGAGGATTGGTCATTGGTAATTGAAATTTTAAGGTCGCTTGGGAACACATTGATCCTTGCTTCTTCAACGATCATTCTGATTTTCTCAGCAGCATCAACCATATTCTTGCCTGCTCTTTTCTTTACGTCAAGCATGACCACGACTTCACCAAAGTTACGGGCATAGGTTGTCCTTTCTTTTTCTTTAAAAGAAACCTCGGCTATGTCTTTGAGGTAAATCGGAAAATTGTTTTCTGATTTGACAACAAAAGTGTTCAATTCTGAAGGGTCCTCAATTTCCCCTATGATCCTTATGGTCCGTCTTTGACCGCTTGAAACCAGGTTGCCGGCTGACATGGTTAAGTTGCCACCGCTGACGGCATTGATCACGTCATCAAAACTTACTTTGGCAGCCATCATTTTATATATATCCACGGCAATTTCGACTTCCTTTTCCTGTGCACCCCTGATGTCAACCTGTTTGATCTCCAGTAAACCTTCTATTTCATCTTCCAGATATTCTCCATATTCTTTGAGTTTTTCCACGGGATAATCACCTGAGATATTGATATTCAGGATGGGCATTTCTTCTGAAAGGCTCAATTCAAATACATTGGGTTCTACTTTTGCATCATTGAAAGTTGGCCAGTCTTCGCTTGCTGCTTCCGAATCAATTTCATCTTTTACTTTTTGCTTGGCGGCATCAACATTGATGTTCTCGTCAAACTCAATTATAAGCATTGAATAATCTTCTTGAGAAGTAGAGGTGATCTCAACTACATTGGAAATCGTTTTTAATTTATCTTCCAACGGATCCGTCAATAATTTTTCAATATCCTCTGCAGTATTGCCCGGGTAGAGTGAACTCACATAAATTTTTGTTTCCTTTATTTCAGGAAAGTTTTCACGGGGCATGCTGTTATATGCACCAATGCCCGAGATCAAAATCATAAGGATTATGACGTAAATGGTCGTCTTATTGTTGATGGCCCATGAGGACAAGGCAAATTCTTTATCGAACGTTTTTTTCTTTTCTACCATGATTAGGAGGCTTGCTTGATGATTTTGACCTTTTGTCCTTCATTCACACTTCTTGCGCCTTCAAGAATAATTTGAATGCCCGGCTCAAGCCCTTTGATGACCTCGATGACATCTCCCTGGGTCATCCCGGTTTCGACAATCATTTTTTCGGCTGTTGCTTCATCATCATTTTCAATGTCTCTGACCGCATAGATGTATTGTTCTCCACTTGCATTTTCTGATATGATGCTTTGAGGCAGCAGTAAGGCTTTTTCGTTGGAATAGTCGTTGATTCTCAATTTTACGGTAAGGTTGGGTTTGATGGAACTGTTTTTTTGGGGTATCGCTACTTCTACCCTGAATGTCCTGTTCCCGGGATTGATAAAATCTCCCACCTGTCTTACTTTGGAAATCATTTTTTTCCCCAGGATAGGGAATTCTATTTCAACGCCTTTGTTTTTTGTAATGTCAGCAATATACTTTTCCGGCACGTCTGTAACAATGTACATGTTGTTCAGGTTTATCAGCCTCATAAGAGGTGTTTGTCCTGGGAGTACCACATTTCCCTGTTCTGTGAGCACGTCATCGATCGTCCCTGAAAAGGGTGCGGTGATAATGGTTTTAGCAACCTGTTGTTCCAGCTGCCGAATGGCCTGCGTCTGGGCTTCATAATTTGATTTGGCCTGGAGGTACTGCATTTCACTGCCAATTTTTTGATCCCAAAGCCTTTGCTGACGTTCAAAGGTGGTTTTTGCCAGTTCCAGTTGAATTTTCATTTGAGCCAGCTGTTGGCTTAAACCGCCATCATCAATTTTTGCCAGGACCTGACCTTTATTCACCCATTGACCTTCCTTGACATATACATTGCTGAGAATTCCTGAAAATTCGGGATAAATCACCAGCATATCCTTGGTCGTCACGTTTCCTTGCAATTCAATGTAATGGTCAAAACGCTGTTGCTCCAGTTTAAAAGTGGTTACCAGAGGAATTTTCTTCGCTTGGTCAAGTGCTGAAATGGCAATATCAAGGCGCTTGATCTGCTCGTTGAGCTGATGTTGCTGTTGTACCAATTCAGATTTTTTGAGCCGGATCGATTTAAGATCATTCGTTTTAATTACAGAATCTACGGTGCCGGTATCTTTTCCCCCACAAGAGGATAAAAGGGTTATTGTGATAAAAAAGGGTATGATTTTATTCATTTTAAAATAAGTTGAGTGCATTTTCTAGTTCTACTTTAGTTTGTATAATTTCCATGATGGATTGAATGTAGTCCTGCTGGGTCCTATAGAGTTGATTTTGTACATTGGTCAGATTGATGCTGGAGCTTAACCCTTCAAAGAATTTAATTTGTTCTTTATCGGCAATCCGTTCAGCAAGAACGAGATTTTGACTTGAGGTTTGAAATTGATCAAGAGCGAATTGATATTTATTCTTTGCAGTAGAGACTTGTAATTTTAACTGTTCGGAAGTTTCATTTCGTAAAATCTCAGACTGAGTCAAATTAATTTTTGCCTGTTGCGTTCTGGAACTTCTTTGTAAACTACTGAAAATAGGTACCTTTAAACTGATTCCAAACAATGATGAATCGAACCAGTCACCAGAATTTTCAAAAAAGATAAAATTGTTGTTATTGGCAAATTGAGAATAGTTGATAAAAGCATTTAGCGTTGGCATTCCCTTGGTCTTTTCATATTTCACCATTAAGGCATCTGATTCAACCTTGTTATCCGCAATTTTAAAATCAATATGATTTTCGACGTTAAACTGGGTTTCAATGATATTGAGATCAGTACTCCGTAAAGCCAGATTTTCGAGGGATTCTGTAAGGAGAACAGTTTGATTAATAGGAATGCCCAGGGTCAGATTGAACATTTGCCTGGAAATAAATTCAAGCCTTGTGGCTTTATTGAGCTCATTATTGATATTTGACAAGGTAATCTGTTGTTGCTCGAAGTCCTGTTCTTCTGCAAACCCATTTTCCATCAGGGCACGGGTCTCGAATAGGTTTTTTTCTAATACGGCTTTATTTTTTTCCAGTATTATAATCGTTTCACGCGATACGAGAACAGTTCCATAAGCATTAATGACAGCTTCACGAATACTCTGCTCGGTTTTTTCTTTGGCAAGGTTTGATATTTTAAGAAAGGTTTTGGCAGATTGCAAACCCACCAGATAGGAACCGTCAAAGAGGATTTGATTCAAAGTAACCGTGGCGTTCATGTTTTGTTTGGCACCAAAGACCACTTCTTCAAATTCTCCGGGAGTGCCGCCAACTATTTCCGCTGGAATAAAAGTGACCGCCTGTTGGAGCCAGTTTTGGTAATCAACGGTCCCGTCAATCTGAGGAAAACCAAAAGAAGTGGCTTCCCATTTTTGTTTTTCGGCCGCGTCAATATCAAGGGCGGCATTTCGAACCGTATAATTATTTTGCAATGCGTATTGTATTGCCTCATCAAGTGAAAAAGAGAATGATTCCTGTGCTTTTGCAGAAATGCTGATGATCAACAAGAGTAACAAGGCGTATGTTTTTTTCATTTTTTAAGAATGTTTATTAATGTTTTCAGTCCCTTTTCAGAAGCGATTGCCCGTACATGATATTCCAGGAAAGCGTCCTTAAGAGAAGATATTCCATAAGCATTAATGGGGAATAAATCATAATTGGTAAGACTCATGTTTCCGCTGAAATAGAATCTGCTTATTAAATCGATGTCAATATCCTTTCTGTAATATCCATCCTGAATCCCTCTTTTTAAATTGTCAACGATGCATATATTGACACACTCAAATTGTTTTTCTTTGACTTGTTTGAATATTCGTGGATAGTATTTCTGCAGCTGGTAAGCCGGCGAGGATTTTTCGTTTTTCAACTGGTCGTGGACCATTGATTTTATCGTAAATATTTCTTCAATGGGATTGTGATTCGCCGAACATACAGTGTTGATTGTCTCGTTGATGTTATCAAGCACGTAAAAGGTAGCCGCTTCAACTAATTTTAATTTTGTTGAAAAATGAGAATAAATGGTTTTTTTTGACATACCCAGTTCCATGGCAATGTCATCCATGGTCACACTTTTAAAGCCGAGATTCAAAAACATGTCTGCCGCTTTATGTAAAATCTTTTCTTTCATAAGGGCGCAAAGATAGGAAAGGAAACTTTAAACACAAAAAAAGTTTCCTAAGTTTACAATAATTTAATATTGCCTTTTTTTATTGTGTCAGTTGTGACCACCCTGAGTTGCTTTTGGCTGTCAGTTGTAAGAAATAATATGCAAAGAAAGATGCCTGTATGCAGAGAATAATTATTTTTACAGAAAATCAACGCTGTGGATATAACACAATACAAAGAATCTTTTCTGAGTCATTTGCAAAAGGAGACATTAATAAAAAAACCGGAAAACCTTTACCTTCCGATTGAATATATCATGCAACTTGGGGGCAAAAGGATCAGGCCGATACTTGCACTGATGAGTTGTGATCTTTTTGGCACCGATTATAACAAGGCAATGGAGGCAGCACTATGCGTGGAAATGTTTCATAATTTTACCCTGATCCATGACGATATCATGGACAAGGCAGACCTGAGAAGGGGCAAGGATACCGTTCACAAAAAATGGGATCTGAATACAGGCATATTGTCAGGAGATGCGCTGATGATTCTTTCCTATCAGCGTCTTGAAAATTATGATGGCAGGGTATACAAGGAACTGATGTCCCTTTTTAACCAGGTAGCTATTGAGGTTTGTGAAGGACAACAGCTGGATATAGATTTTGAGTCTCAGACGGTGGTTGATCTGGAAGCCTATTTTAAAATGATCAGTTATAAAACAGCAGTCCTTGTAGGATGCTCCCTCAGAATGGGAGCCATTGTTGCTTCTGCATTTCATAAGGATCAGGAAGAGATCTATGAATTTGGACGTAACCTTGGAATTGCCTTTCAATTACAGGATGATTATCTGGATACTTTTGGTTCATCTGCTTTTGGCAAAAAAATAGGAGGCGATATTTTGGAGCATAAAAAAACATACCTGTATATTAAAACGCTTGAACTGGCTGATGATAAAGACAGGAGAGCTTTACTGGACTTTTATGGTTCCGAAGGCAAGTCTGAGACAAAAGTTGAAGAAGTAAAAAAGTTATTTTTAAAATATGAGGCAGACCGTCTGCTTTTACAGGAAATAGAGAAGTTTACCCTAAAGGCCTTTAAAAATGTGGAGAGACTTTCATTGGGTCAGCAGGCCAAGGATACCTTGATCAGTTTTGGTAACGATCTCATGAAACGAAAAAAATAATGTCTCCGGATAAACCATTAGGCCCTTCCCTTTTGAAGGAAATTAAGAACAAGGAACTGTTGCACAAACTCATTGATCAATTGAACAAAGACATTGAGTTGGCAGGTCCTGGCTTTAGAATTGCTCATAAAACAGACGCCAAGGATATCGTCAAGCAATTGCAATCTTTTTTGTTAGAGTGCATCAAAACTGATTTTGACGGGTATCTTAATTTTTTATACCGTGTTGACGTTTCGGAAAATCTTTTGAATTCCCTCAAAGAATCTGATCCTTTGGTCCTGTCTGAAAAAGTGACATGGATCGTACTGCAGCGGGAATGGCAGAAAGTATGGTTTAAAAGTAAAAACCGATAACTGGGTTCCAGGCAGATCCATATACACTTCTATTTGCATCATATAAAACGTCATACCTGAATCCGAAGGATACATTTCCGGCAACAAATGCTGCCCCTAAATATATTGCATTATTCCAGTATTGATCTGCCCTGTAGCCTCCTCTGTTGGTATGAAGGGCCTCATATTCTGCTGAAAGCTGCAGCATTGGAACGGGTCTGACCGCCGCCATGATACTTCCTCCGATCGAATTCTGATGGTAGCCGAAAAACCTGTCATCATAGTCGGAATAAATATAGGTGACACCGAAACCGGTGATAAATTTAGGTGAAACATTGTAATAGGCTTTAGGAGCCAGTAAAATATCCGTTCCACCGTTCCAAAAAGAGAATCCAATATTCCCTCCAAAACTCCAGGTTCTTTGAAAGGTATCGTTTTTCCTCTTTTGCGCCGATGCAGCTTCTTCCGCCCTTTTTTCTGATTGGAATTTATAATCAGGATTGTTCTCAATGACGACTTTTTCCTGGGCCGCGACAGAGAATATAAGGAAACTAAAACAAAATGAAAGGAACAGGCGGTGGATCATGTTTTTTGATTTTTGGGGGTTGGATTTTCAATTTTAATTATTCAAAGATAATTATTGTACAAGACTAAAAAAAATAGTAATATTGCACTCCGATTTCGGACCCATAGCTCAGTTGGTTAGAGCACCTGACTCATAATCAGGTGGTCCTAGGTTCGAGCCCTAGTGGGTCCACCGAAAGCCCGATTTTTTATTTCGGGCTTTTTTTTGTCAAAGTAACTGGTATTGTGGCGATTTGTTTTTTTGAGCCAAATAATTTCAATTATTGTTTTTTTTTTGAGTTTAAAAATATTAATTTTATACTAAGTAAGCGTTTTTATTGTTTACCTTTCAGCCAGCAAAGAAATTAATATAGAAAAATTAATGATTGTTGTTGATAATGTTTTTAATCGTTTTCCTATATTTGCAACAAATTAGGTTTAATTACGTTATAAAAATCTAAAAGATTAAAATTATATGGCAAATAAATACTTAAAGACGATTCTGTTTTTGGCTTTTGTTGTAGTATCGGAAATAGCTATTGCAGGTCCTCCACCACCGCCGCCGCCAGTATTGCCCATAGATGGAGGTATTTTAGGTCTGTTTGTGCTTGCTGTCGGATTTGCCATCAAAAAAATTCATGACCATTCCAAGAAATAATTAGTTCTTCAAGAGTCTGGCTACGTACTTCCCAATAACATCAAATTCCAAATTCACAAGGTCATTCACTTTGATCTGGTGAAAATTCGTGTTTTCATAAGTATAGGGGATAATGGCAACGCTGAAACTGTTTTCCCTGGAGTTCACTACAGTCAGGCTTACGCCATTAACGGTGATGGACCCTTTTTCAATGGTAAGATTATTGTGAGCCGGATCATAGCTAAAAGTATAAAGCCAGCTTCCATCAGTTTCTTTAAGCTCCGTGCAGGCAGCGACCTGATCTACGTGTCCCTGAACGATATGACCGTCCAGTCTTGAACCCAGTTTCATGGCCCTTTCAAGGTTGACCCTGGAGCCCACCCTTAAATTTCCAATGTTAGATTTTTCAAGGGTTTCTTTGATGGCTGTAATCGTGTGTGTGTTTTCTCCCAAACCAACTACTGTAAGACAAACTCCGTTGTGCGCCAGGCTCTGATCTATTTTAAGTTCTTTTGAAAGATCGCTCGCGACCGTTATGTGTAAATTATCTCTGTCCTTTTCTAACTTTGTGACTTCTCCCAACTCTTCAATTATTCCTGTAAACATCTTCTATTTTTATTATTAAATTTGTGATTCGGTAAAATTGAACTACCTTTCAAAATTAAGAAATATTAAACAGTGCAATGAAAAAAAAGCATAAAATTAAAGTGGGAATTTCTGTCGGGGATTTAAGTGGAATCGGTATCGAGGTCGTTCTGAAATCCTTTGAAGATAACCGAATGCTTGACTTTTGTACGCCCGTCATATTTGCGTCTTCCAAGATTGTCAGTCACCACAAAAAAATTCTGAATATTGATACAAATATTCACGGAATTGACAACCTGAATAAAATTGTGCCTCAAAAAGTGAATTTACTGAACGTCTGGAAAGATATCGTTGATATAGAAATCGGCACTCCAGGCAAGAATAGTGGTGAATATGCTTTGTTGTCTTTGGAAAAGGCGGTTGAGGCCTTGAAAAATGAACAAATAGACGTCCTGGTGACCGCTCCCATCGATAAGCATAATATTCAGTCAGATACTTTTCAGTTTAAGGGTCATACCGAATTTCTTGAAACACATCTTGAAGGAGAGAGCCTTATGATTCTAATGTCAGATGAGCTGAGGGTGGGTTTGATAACGGGTCATATCCCAATCAAGGAGGTTGCTGAAGCCATCAACCCGGAACTCATCGCTAAAAAGGTTCAAATAATGCATGACTCCCTGGTGCAGGATTTTAATATTTCCAAACCTAAAATTGCTGTTTTAGGTCTTAACCCGCACTGCGGTGACAAAGGAGTGATCGGTACTGAGGATGACGAAATCATTAGTCCGGCGATCGAAGGGATTCAGAAAAAAGGGCAGTTGGTTTATGGTCCTTATGCGGCGGACAGTTTTTTTGGAAACGAAAATTATAAGAATTTTGATGGTGTTTTGGCCATGTACCACGACCAGGGGCTGGCACCTTTTAAGACACTCGCTTTTGGCAAAGGGGTGAACTTCACGGCTGGTTTGAACAGAATCAGGACCTCTCCCGATCATGGAACTGCATTTGAAATCGCTGGTAAAGGAGAGGCTGAATTTAGTTCTTTCAAGGAGGCTGTCTTCACAGCAATCAAACTCTTTAAGAATCGTGAAGAGTATATTTTTCTGAATCAAAACAAACTACAGGCTCAAAAAGAGAAGAAAACGCAATATTCTAAATAAATAGTTTTTGAATACTTAATTTTTTATTATCTTTGCGCGCTCAAATTTATGTACAGATGAAATTGTTAAGTGATTTTGTGTTGTCTTTTTTTGGATTGAAGGAGGGGGTGCACAAATTTGAATATAAAATTGACAAACAGTTCTTTGAGTCTTTTGAATATGATGATTTTTTAGATGCAAACCTTGCGGTACATCTCGATTTTGTGAAAAAGAGTACCTTGCTTGAGTTGTATTTTAAAAGTGAAGGTGTGGTTACCATGCCTTGCGACCTTTCCAATGAGCCGTTTGAATTGCCCCTGACAGGTGCACTTGACCTTGTGGTAAAGTTTGGAACAGAATACAATGATGACAATGAGGAGGTTTTGATTTTGCCTCATGGAGAGCATCAGTTGAATCTTGCACAATACATTTATGAAATGATTGTATTGTCAGTACCAAGGAAAAGGATACATCCTGGAATTAAGGATGGCACTTTAAAATCGGACATTTTAGAGAAACTTGAAGAGTTGAGTCCAAACAAGAATAAAGAAACGGATAAGATTGATCCCAGATGGGATGATTTGAAAAAATTACTAATTGATAAAAATAAGTAGAGATGGCACATCCTAAAAGAAAAACGTCAAAGCAGAGAAGAGATAAAAGAAGAACTCACTATAAAGCGGTAGCGCCTCAAATAGCAAAAGATCCTACAACCGGAGAGGCTCATTTGTACCACAGAGCCCACTGGCATGAAGGTAAATTGTACTATAGAGGTCAGGTTTTAATAGACGCTGCAGAGAATCAGGCATAATCGAAAAATTTCGATAAAAATGTAAAAAACCCTCCTATTTGAGGGTTTTTTTATTGATTTCAATTCAAAAAGGATAAAAAATGTAATTTTTTGCTGATCTTGCAAACTTAATTTTATTACTTTTGACCTCTGTTTTATCATTTTGCTCACATTTTTTGTCCATAAGTCAGAAAACATACAGATATGAATAAAGTTACTGCTGCGATTACCGCTGTTGGGAAATATGTTCCTGATTATGTTCTTACCAATAAGGAGTTGGAAACCATGGTAGAGACCAATGATGAATGGATTACTTCCAGAACGGGAATCAAGGAAAGAAGAATTTTGAAGGATGAAGGAAAAGGGACTTCTTATCTGGCCATCAAATCTGCGGAAAATCTTATTGAAAAATCTAACCTGGATCCCAAGGAAATCGAGCTGGTGATATTGTGTACGGCAACGCCTGACATGCAAGCGGCCTCAACAGGTGCTTACGTGGCAACTGAAATCGGAGCGGTTAATGCATTTTCATTTGATTTGGAATCGGCTTGTTCCAGTTTTTTATACGGCCTTTCGGTTGCAGCTGCCTATATTGAATCAGGAAGGTATAAGAAAATCATGCTTATTGGGGCAGATAAAAATTCATCCATGATTGATTATACCGACAGAGCGACCTGTATTATTTTCGGTGACGGAGCCGGAGCAGTATTGGTTGAACCAACTGATGACGGTAACGGTTTGCAGGACGAATTTATGAGGAGTGACGGTTCGGGGAGAGAATTTTTAAATGTTGCGGCAGGAGGTTCGGTCATGCCCGCTACGGAAGAAACGGTCAGGGAAAGGTTGCATTTTGCACGTCAGGACGGTCAGACTGTTTTCAAAAATGCTGTATTTAATATGGCAGATGTATGCGAGAAGATCCTTGTTAGAAATGATTTGAAAAACGAGGAAGTTGATTGGCTGGCAGCGCATCAGGCAAATAAACGTATTGTGGAGGCCACGGCCCGAAGAATGAATCTTGACGCGTCAAAAGTCATGTTGAACATTCAAAATTATGGCAATACTACTTCAGCAACACTACCACTATTGTTAGCTGATTATGAAAAGCAACTTAAAAAGGGAGATAAGGTGATTTTTGCAGCATTTGGCGGCGGATTTTCATGGGGATCAATCTATTTTAAGTGGTGCTATAATTCATAAACTCATTCAAAATAAACATTATGGACTTAAAAGAAATTCAAAATCTAATTAAATTTGTTGCAAAATCAGGCGCAAATGAAGTGAAGTTGGAGATGGGTGACGTTAAAATTACGATCCGGACAGGACCGAAAGGCAAGGAAACCACATTTATTCAACAGACACCACAGGTTCAGATGCCAGTGCAGATGCAACCAGAAGCACAGGCTGCGGCTCCTGCTGCAGAAACTCCTGCAGAAACTCCTCAAAGCAAGGATGAGGACTCAAAATACATCGTAATCAAATCACCGATCATCGGGACACTTTATCGTAAACCATCACCTGATAAACCTGTGTTTGTGAAGGTTGGGGATACTATCGAGGCCGGTGATACTGTATGTATCATTGAAGCCATGAAACTCTTTAACGAAGTTGAATCAGAAGTTTCAGGTAAAATTGTAAAAGTTTTGGTAGAAGATTCCACTCCTGTAGAATTTGACCAACCACTATTTTTGATAGATCCTTCCTAGTATCTGCCGATGTTTATTGGGTGAGTGGTTTTTGCGCTCTCCCTTGATTCAATACTAATGTAATTCGATGAAATTATGTTTAAAAAAATATTAATTGCAAACCGGGGAGAAATTGCCTTACGAATCATTCGTACTTGTCGGGAAATGGGTATTCGTTCTGTCGCTGTCTATTCAACAGCAGATGCAGAAAGTTTACATGTCCGTTTTGCCGATGAAGCAGTTTGTATTGGTCCGCCTTCAAGCGCGGATTCTTATCTGAAAATTTCAAATATTATTGCGGCGGCGGAAATTACCAATGCTGATGCCATTCATCCCGGTTATGGGTTTTTGTCAGAGAATGCAAGATTTTCAAAGATTTGTGAGGAACACGGAATAAAGTTCATTGGGGCTACTGAAGAGATGATTAACCTCATGGGAGACAAAGCTGCGGCCAAGTCAACTATGGATAAGGCAGGTGTGCCTACTGTTCCTGGCTCAGCAGGAATCTTGTCTTCTTTTACAATTGCAAAAAAAATCGCAAAAGATATCGGTTATCCTGTTATGCTCAAGGCAACAGCCGGAGGTGGTGGTAAGGGAATGAGAGCCGTTTGGAAAGAAGAAGATCTTGAAGTAGCCTGGGAGTCTGCGCGTCAGGAGGCAAAAGCGGCATTTGGAAATGACGCCATGTACATGGAAAAATTGATCGAAGAGCCACGGCACATTGAAATTCAAATCGTTGGTGATTCTCAGGGCAGGGCATGCCATCTGTCTGAGAGGGATTGCTCGATACAAAGAAGGCATCAAAAACTAACTGAAGAGACGCCTTCTCCCTTTATGACCGATGAATTAAGGGAGCAGATGGGTAATGCGGCAGTAAAGGCTTCTGAGTTCATAAAATATGAAGGAGCAGGAACCATTGAATTTTTGGTAGACAAACACAGGAATTTCTATTTTATGGAGATGAATACAAGGATTCAGGTAGAACATCCGATTACTGAACAGGTGATTGCTAATTTTGACCTGATCTGCGAACAGATCAAGGTTGCTGCAGGGGTACCCATTATAGGAATTAATTATTTTCCTACTCAGCATTCCATAGAGTGCAGGATAAATGCTGAAGATCCGTTTAATGGATTCAGGCCATCGCCAGGCAATATAACAATTTTTCATGCACCGGGAGGTCATGGAGTACGTTTGGACACCCATGTCTATGCGGGCTATACCATTCCTCCAAATTACGATTCAATGATCGCGAAGTTGATCGTCACTGCCCAAACAAGGGAGGAGGCCATCAGCAAAATGAAAAGAGCTTTGGATGAATTTGTGATCGAAGGTGTAAAAACGACCATTCCATTCCACAGGCAACTGATGGATGATCCTGATTATATTTCGGGGAATTATACCACCAAGTTTATGGAAGACTTTGTCATGGAAAAAGAATAATGACAAAGGTTTACGATTTAAAGATATGATTTTTTCATATCTTTTTTTTTACATTTATAAAAACAAATCTGATCAGGATCCTGATCTCTGATTCAGGTAGTTTACGAAGACTTTAATTCGCCAGGGATGAAGGACAATGATCTTAAAATCGACGGAATTGACAAGTTAATTCTCAATCAATTGATGCGTGATGCCCGAACGCCAATTTTGAGCATTGCAAGAGAAATAGGAATTTCCGGTGCTGCTATCCATCAAAGACTGCGCAAACTGGAGGCTTCCGGCCTTATTTCGGGATCAAAATTTGTAATCAATCCAAAAGTCCTTGGATTCAAAACCCTCGCCTTTGTAGGAATCTTCCTTGACAGCTCAAGTAAATACAAGGAGGCCATAAAACGCTTACAAGACATTGACGAGGTTATCGAAAGTCATTATACCACAGGCAATTACGCTATTTTTGTAAAGATTCTATGCCGTGACAACGAACATTTGATGCAGGTTCTGAATCATCAGATCCAGAACATTAAAGGGGTTGCACGCACTGAAACTTTTATTTCCCTCGACCAGCAGATAGACAGGCAAATGAAGGTTTGATGTTCTTTTGTCTTGAAACAAATGAAGCGCAGCAAATTCACGATTTCTTAAAACAATTTTAAAGGGATGAGTAAAAGAACCAAAAATTCAAGGCTGCAAAATAATCATAAGCGCTTCCTTCTAATATGCTAAGTGCGTTTGGGTGATTTCCTCGCATACGCTTCGGAACCTGCCTTGCCGGCAGGCAGGCTTCCCAATCTTACTAAGCATATAATTTGAAATCACTCCTGATTTTTTTGAATGCCGTTTCCGCTGATAAAAGATTTTGTTATGAATCAACTTCGACATTCAATATTCCTTATTCGGTATTCCATATTCAAACCCTGCATTCACTCATTCATTCACGCATTCTTGCATTCATTCATTTTAGCATTGTAGCATTGTAGCATTGAAGCATTGAAGCATTGCCTCATTGCAACATTAAAACTTCTCTAGCTCCTGCTGTTGTAAATGTTCACATAGTAAAGCAAGGTCGCTATCGAACTGAGCGCCGCTACCACATAGGTTCGGGCTGCCCATTTCAATGCATCTTTGGCGGCATCATGTTCATTGGCAGCTACCATGTTTTTTTCATCCAGCCAGGCCAGAGCCCTTTTGCTGGCATCATATTCAACCGGTAAAGTAACAATTGTAAACACAACCGTAGCGGCAAACAAAAGAATGCCCAGCAATAACAATTGCGGGAAGATTTCCACCGTAAAAATACCTCCTATCAACAAAAAAGAGGCCAGTTTGGACGAGATGCCCACGGCGGGAACCAATCTTGACCTTAATTGGAGCCAAGCATAACTCCTGGCGTGTTGTA
>CBDUAP010000004.1:0-35414 GCA_965365165.1 uncultured Flavobacteriaceae bacterium | reverse complement strand
ATCAAATTGCGAATCAGGAAAAATAAATGTCTCGGAAAACACGTATAATTTGATCAAAGATTCTTTTGATTGTGAATACCGAGGTGAAATAGAAGCTAAAAATAAAGGTATGATGAAAATGTATTATGTCATTGATAAAAAGAGTGATTCAAATCCTATTTCAGAAAGTAACAAAAGTGATATCCTTTCAAATGGCAACTCACAAGACCGTGCTTCTTAGTCCATATTCCCATTTTAATACAGAAAACCAAAACGCTCCATCATTTTTCAATTGATGACAATCAATTTATTGGTTGATTCTCGTCATTTCATATATAGGGTTTAATTGATATTTTGCTTTTTTTGAAAAAACAATGGCATGTACACTGAAATAAAATCTTACCGCATTTTTCTTGACTCCGGATCACAAAACATCAGGAGTTTTACCACGATCAACTTATTTGATACCGCCGATAAGTTCATAGGGGCGCTGCAATTTTATGAACACGGCTTAGAACCCCCTGAACCTCGGGACTTGCAACATATTTATATTCAATACCCGATTTCGAAATTCCCCTATATCGTTGATATTCTCAGAAACGAAAAACCTCTTTTTGTTGGCTACTGGGAAAACATATACGGTAAATACGGCAGAATCTGCACAGGTAAAGAACCTGTAGGAGAAGGAGAGTTGCACGGGTCCATATTCCACGATTAAACTTTAAAATCAGCAACTTTATCCACCTAAATTTAAAAATGGCAGATTAGAAATGTTGCGAATTTTTTAATTTGGGTAAATTAATCCTTTCTTCGGGACAATTAAATGAATGATTGGTCCTTCAACAGTTGCATAAGTAACATATACGCAATAAATTACATTGTGATTAAACCAAATAAATTTTAAAAACCGAACCCATGAAAAATTATTTACTCGTATTGTTCGCATTTCTATTGTTAGCTGGCTGTGACCAAAGTAAAAAAAATCAACAAGACCTCCTTAATGAAAAGACGGAAGAACTTGAATCAGTATTAAAGAAAATGAAAATTTTCGGCCCAGACTTAACTCCTAGAAATGTTACCATTGAGGTTAGATTAATAAAGAAACTTCCAGAAAATGTTCCAGTAGACTCCATAAACATTAACGATTATATTCAATTGGTTGAAGGGAATTCTGGTTCTGTAATAGGCAATCCGAAAGATTTTACAGTTATTGTTTACGCAGGTAGAACAGTAAAATGGAAAGGAAAAAAATTGCCTGGTGTAAGTGGCCAAAAACCTAGAATCGAATCTATCATAATGAAAGGTAATATATCAAATAATAAAGATATAATTACGAATGGAAGGAGAGTTGATGGAGATAATGATATGGAATTTGATGTTAAACAGAACATGAATTTGGGTGACACAGAACATTATAAAATCATGATTTCATTTGGTCAAAACGAAAAGAAGAAAACCTTCGAAATCGACCCCAAGGCAGTATACCACCCATAAATTTCAGTTTAATATTCATGCTAAAAAAACAAATCATAAACAGGGTTCATAATTCAACTTTTGTAAAAAACTCTAGTAGCTTTATTGTTATGTTTTTTCTCAGCTTTTCTTTGTTTAGTCAGGATCAGCAATTAGCTGATAGTCTGGAAAGCATCTATATCAAAGGGGCGTTTGAAGAAGAATACAGGCTTCAACTAATTGAACAACTAGCTATACAGCATCATCATAATGAAGCTAAAATTAAGTATTCAAATGAACTTTTGGCCCTGGCTAAAGAGATGGACTCAAGTCAATTTTTCTATACTGCTTATTTAGAAAAAGGCAATGCTTATTACCAACTTGGAGAGATGCCAGAAGCCATTGATAATTTTTTAATGGCAGGAGATATTGCAATCAAAAATAATGACTCTATTCGTTTGGCTAGTATTTATGGATCTGTGGCCAATGTATTTGAGGAATTGGGGAATTTAGAAACAGGTGTTTCCTTCTATAAAAAATCCATTGATATCTTTAAAAACAACCTGTTCACAAAAAATGATACGCTCAAATTCGCGACATCTAAAATGAATTTAGGTTATTCTTATATAGAGTTAAATAAGCCTGATTCTGCTTTGATTTATTTAGATGAATCAGAAACACTTTTTAGACAGATTAATGATACTATCCTTTTGGCTTATAACCAGTTAAATAAGGGGACGGTATATGCACTGAAAAAGGATTATTTAAATGCAGAAAAAAACATCAACAAGGCCTTTCCGGTTATTGAAAAAAAAGGGCATTTTGGTGTTATGTGCCAAACATTAATCGAAATCTCAGAAATCTATTTCGTCAAAAATGAAATAGAAAGAGCATCTGAATTTGCATATAGAAGCCTTGACCTCGCTAAGGAACACAATCTGAAATCTGAAATTAGTCGAGCAAGTTTACAACTCTCAAAAATTTATCATCAGACAGGAAACGATAAACAAGCAATGGTGTTCTACAAGAATCACATAATCTACAGAGACAGTGTGACCAACCTATCCTCTTTTCAGGAAATTGCGAATATGCGCACCGAATTCGAGGTTGCCCAAAAGCAGACTGAAATCGATTTAAAACAGTCTGAAGTTGAGCTTTTGAACCAGCAAAAAACAAATCAAAAGGTACTCATTTTTACCATGATCGTAATTCTTGGTATGACAGGGCTTTATTACCGGAATATCAGTAAGGAAAAAAAGAGGTCAGATGACCTGCTGCTTAACATCCTGCCAACAAAAACAGCCGAGGAGCTAAAAGATAGTGGCAAGGTACAAGCCAAAAAATTTGAATCTGTCACTGTAATGTTTACGGATTTCACGGCTTTTACAAAGCATTCTCAAACATTAACGCCCGAAGTTCTTGTGAAAAGTGTTGACTTTTATTTTTCAAAATTTGATGCCATTATTGATCGGTACGGACTTGAAAAAATCAAGACCATTGGGGATGCCTATATGTGTGCTGGAGGGCTTCCTTTTAAAACAGATGACCATGCCAAAAAAATGGTTAAGGCTGCCATGGAAATTGCCTCCTTCATCAAAGCTTCTAAAGATAAAGAATTGGGTAATATAGCACATTTTGAAATTCGAATAGGGATCAATACCGGCCCAGTTGTAGCCGGAGTGGTAGGAAGTAAAAAATTTGCTTACGACATTTGGGGAGACACCGTGAATGTTGCAGCCCGAATGGAATCCAACTCGGAATCAGGGATGATCAATATTTCAGAAAACACCTATGCGCTTGTGAAAAATGATTTTGAATGTGAATACAGGGGTGAAATCGACGTGAAGAACAAAGGCATGATGAAAATGTACTATGTCCACGGTAAAAAACAAGGATTTTATGATCTGCATCATAAGAAACACAGCAGGCCTGAGCCGGTTTTTAATGAAAAAGATGATATCCCCATTTAAATATCAATTTCTTTGATCAACACCCCCCGAATTGATGAATCAAGAACCAAGCATATTTATAATTTTAGCAAAGAAATATCTTATTTTTTTTGGTTTGTCCATTTTTTTTATGACCGGTATTTACAGTCAAAATGAAAAACTTGCAGACAGCCTGAAGATGATCTATAATTTAGGAGCCTACAACACGGAGGACCAATTGCACATATTGAATTTACTCGTAACCTCTTCCCGGAATCCAAAAAACAAAATCAAATACAGCAAAGAGCTTATCGAAAAAGCACAAGAGTCCAACGCAACAGGATATCTTTTCCAAGGATATCTGTATAAAGGCAATGCAAATGCAAGCCAGGGAGACTACAAACAGGCTCTCGAGAGTTATATAGGTGCAGCCAATATAGCTTCAGGAGAAAAAAACGAGAATAATCTGGCCAAGGTATACAGTGCAATGGGGAAAGTGTACTCTTCAATGGGCAATCCTAAAAGCGCATTGGATTATTATCATAAATCCTTGAACCTGTTTAAATTAAACAGAGATTCACTGAATTATGCTTTTGCACTTGAAAACCTGGGGAGTCATTATATATCAAATAAAAAACCTGACGCCGCCCTGCCCTACCTCAAAGAATCCAGGACTATTTTTATTGCTTTAAAATACAAAAAGGGAATCGGTTATAACCTTGGTAATTTAGGGCTGGTTTACGCCCAAAAGGGGAAATCTGAGATGGCCGAAAATTATATCAATCAGGCCACCAAGATACTGAATGAACTTGAAGATTATGATCAGATACCGGTATTCCTGCTGTATATGACAGATATTTATCTTGAGAAAGGTGATATTTTAACCGCATCATATTTTGCTACACAGAGTCTTTCCCTGGCCCTTGAACATCGTTCAAAGGAACAGATCGGCAACGCTTATTTAAAATTGTCTGAAATAAACGAAATCAAAGGAAAATACCTGGAATCTTTGATAGATTACAAAAATCATGTTATCTACAGAGACAGCCTGATGAACTATGCCTCCATTCAGCAAATGGCTGACATGCGAACTGATTTTGAGATCGCTCTAAAACAGCGGGAAATAGATTTGCTAAACCATCAGAAACAGAATCAAAAGACCATTGTTTTTGCATCAATTATTGCACTGTTCCTGATTAGCCTTCTCGCTCTGGGATTATATAAACGCAATAGGTTCATACAGAAAACAAATCTGATCATTGAAAAAGAAATGAATCGGTCAGACCATTTGCTTCACAATATCCTACCGCTTGAAACTGCACAGGAACTAAAGGAATGTGGAAAAGTGCATGCTAAAAAATTTGAATCGGTTACCGTTTTGTTTACCGATTTTAAAGAGTTCACTATTCATTCTGAACATTTGACCCCGGAACAGCTAGTTGAAAGCGTCAATTACTACTTTTCCAAATTCGATGACATAATCGGAAAGTATGGCCTTGAAAAAATTAAAACCATTGGTGATGCCTACATGTGTGCAGGAGGCTTGCCTTTTCCGTGCCCAGAACACCCTTTTAAAGTAATAAAAGCCGCTTTTGAAATTGTAAAATTCATGGAAAAAGAGAAATACTCCGAGAAACCAGGAATCGCTCATTTTGAAATTCGACTAGGTGTAAATACGGGTCCGGTTGTAGCCGGTGTGGTAGGGAGTAAAAAATTTGCTTACGACATTTGGGGAGACACCGTGAATGTTGCAGCCCGAATGGAATCCAACTCGGAATCAGGGATGATCAATATTTCAGAAAACACCTATGCGCTTGTGAAAAATGATTTTGAATGTGAATACAGGGGTGAAATCGACGTGAAGAACAAAGGCATGATGAAAATGTACTATGTCCACGGTAAAAAACAAGGATTTTATGATCTGCATCATAAGAAACACAGCAGGCCTGAGCCGGTTTTTAATGAAAAAGATGATATCCCCACATAAAATAACTGGTTTGAAATCAGTACTTCCTTTAGGCTAAACCCTCTGGTTTCAATTAATATCTTAACTTTAGAATCAGGGTTTTACACAAATCAATTTAAAAGAAAATTATAAAATTCAGGAAAATTCGAAACCCTGATATTCGAATCATAATAAAATTTTATGCTAACTTTAGCCTGATTAAAACATCAAAAAACAAAAAATTATGATTCATGATCCAAATAATTATTGGGAACAATTGGAAAGGTTGGAAAAGCTTATTCGTGCTTCTGAGCTCAAAGCAGGAGTCATATTTTCATTTCATAGTCTTATTTTAGGATTGTTCATAGATCGTTTAGATCAGTTGCAGCCCATCTTTACATCGAGTATAATTCTCATTATTCTCTCGATACTGTGGATGATTGCCTTGCTTATATCAATTTATTATTGTTTTAAATGTTTCAAACCCCAGATAGAAGTTGAATATGATCCTAATGTTTTCTTCTTTCGTGACGCTGTTTTTGCCTTTGGTAATGTTGAAGAGTACACAAAAAAACTCATGGAGATTTGTTCCAGTGAAGACGAGATGTTTGTTCAACTAAGCCATCAAATTCACATTGAGAGCAAGATCATTGATGAAAAATTCAAAAGTGTTCATCAGGCCATCAAATTCTTTGGTCTGAGTCTAATTTTTGTAGTTGCCTCTGTAGGATTTTGGATATTTACACTTACATTTCCTCAGTTTTGAATTAAATGACAGGATACATTAAAATCAGAAAAAAAGCGCTGGACAAGCTTCATTCCAATTTACCGGACAAGTTGTATTATCATGGGGTGCATCATACGTTAAAGGCACTTCGCATCTGTGAATTATATATCAAGGCAGCAGATATTGACAGATACCAGGCAAAACTGTTGCGTATAGGTATTCTTTTTCACGATATAGGATATACAGTTACGAATAAGGAACACGAAGAAAAAAGTGCCGAAATAGCCTCTAGTATGATGTCTGAATTGGGGTTCTCCAAAAAAGATATAAAAATTGTCATTGGTCTCATAAAATCGACACGTGTACCTCAGTCTCCGAAAACAATTCTGGAAAAAATCATTTGTGACGTGGACCTCGATTACCTGGGCCGCTCTGACTTTTATCCCGTCAGCAATATGCTATACAGAGAATTAAAGGCCCATTCTACGATAATGAATAAAAATGACTGGAACAAAATTCAAATAAAATTTTTGGAGCAGCACGAGTACCACACTGATTTTGCCCTGAAAAAAAGGCAACCGGAAAAAGAGAAAAGAATAGCTGAACTAAAAGCAATAGTGAAGAATTGAATAAATACACAAGGTGTAAGGGCTTGAACCCATGGGATCTTATAATTCCAACTCATAGAAAACACCAATAATCTGATTTAAAAATGGAATTTTTTAGAAAAATTGACCTGAACATTTCCGAAAGTGAACTTTGCGATGTACTGACCTTGGCATCTCTGGAAAAACTGACCCAACAACTCTTTATCATTGGCGGGCAGAATTCCGAAGAAGCAAGTATTGGTGGTGTTTGGGGCGAATTTACCCTGACGCGTCAGGTGATTCGCGGGGGGCCTCGATTCGCTTTAAAAGAATGCCCCAATGGTTTGGCCTGGACCATTACAACGGATTTGCCCCCATCTGTGGATTTCATTTGTATACATCTTACCTTGAGTAGAAAACAAATAGCCCGGGAGTTCTATGATGAAATTGAGGAATTTCTTGAAGATCATTGCCTCAGCCTGAAAAAAACATTTACAGAAGCTCCCCAAAAAAATCCAAATACAGAGAAATGAAAACATTTCTTTTAACAAGATTGCAAAATTCATGATTCCTTATTTTAGAAAAATTCGTAACCTGCCTGCCGGCAAGGCAGGAAAAATGGCCAATAAAAATAAACCCTTAAAACCTGCCTGGCCGGCAGGCAGGTATTTGAGATATGCCATAGGTGAGATTTTTCTTGTGGTCATTGGTATTTTGATCGCACTGCAGATCAATAACTGGAATGAGAACAGAAAGGAAAGAATACTTGAAAAACAAATTCTGACCGATATTAAAAAATCGCTTACCGCAGATTTAAAAAATCAATTAGGGCCTAATAAGGAACAACTCGAGAAGGACCTTTCGAACATCAACACCCTTATCAAAACATATCAAAACAACTGGCAACACCAAGATTCCCTCAAATCAAAATACAGGTCACTGATGTATAGCAAAGCGTTTAAGTGGGAAGTCACCGCTTACAAAAATCTTGAAAACGAAGGCCTGGATATCATCAGTGACCAGGAATTAAAAGAAAAGATATTAAGATTATACAATATGAGTTATCCTGAAATGGAAACTTTTATTGGCAATTTCAGCAAGAACCTGATGGAGTTTTACAGACCTGACATGCGCCTGAATTTTTCCTTTCAATATGAGGGTGAAAACAATTATTATACTCCTCTTGATTATGAAGCCTTATTGAACAATCCTGTATTCATGAACACACTTTTGTCGGCCAGGATAAATTTTCAAAATATTTTTAATCATACCAATTACACCATTCTTCAAGTCAATGCAGTGATTAAAAGCATAGAAAAAGAATTGAATCCTTGATTTTGACAAAAAATAATAGTGGGTTTAAAGATATTTTTTCAAGGTAACAGGCCCCTCTAAAATTGTTTTAATCATTTTTTTTGCTGACCTGGCATCTGTGGTCAGATGCCATTTGATCAGTGAGATCTCAAAATTCTCGATTTCTATGCCTGTTATAGATTTTGGGTGAACACAACTCCCGTCATTGAATAAAGGAATCTCGTCCGGGTTAGGAAATCTGGGCCGGTGCGTATGACCACAAATGACCATTTGATGAACGTTTTTCAGGATCCATTTTTGCAACTTTTTCTCCACCCTGACCAAGCCCTTATGGTTTTTAGCCGGACTGGTTGGGTCACTGATCCCAAACCATTTCTGCATATATTTCCAAAAATACCTTACAAAAAAACGGTTGAATTTCCAGTGGGAATAGTTCATGTAATCTGCCTGATGGCCATGAAAAACTAAAATGCTCCTTTCCTGACCTTCAAACTGCAAAAGCAAACTCTCTTCAAAGGCTAAATTGAAGAGCCTGTCTTTCTGCTTTACATTCTTGGGTGTAAAGAAAGTACGTGCTATTTTCTCAACGAAAATGGGATCCCTGAACTCCATGTCATGATTGCCCCATAACAGATGCAGCCTGTTCTGCCAATGAAATCTTTTCAACAGGTCGAATATGGATTTATGTGTATTGTAAATTGGTTCGAAAGATTTGTTCTCCCATAATTCGATCCCATCACCCAGTTCAATATAAGTATAGCCTTGATCAAAATAGGTTTGCAGGGCATGTTGGTACAGATCATAATTGTGCCTGAAATCATCTGCATAACTGTTATCGCCTTTGTGAAGATCACTAAAAAAGATGAGTTTGGCATCTTTATCCAGGGGTATTTTTTTGGCTTTTTTAAAAGCCTTGTCTAATATTTTATTGACCATGGGATGAATAAAGGCTTTAAAGTACAAAATCAAATCCTTCATCTAAAACGAGATCAATATTTTTCTAGATATCTCCACAGAATTATTAGAAAAACGTTCATATCATCAAGGAATAGGCACACTGTAAACAAACCTTAAACTAGCGATGAACCCGTCGTGAAAAGAAATGTTTTTCTGAATCCTGTCATCACCAAAACCAATTAATGGAATACTAAAATCAACTTTCTGATCTGAATCATATTGGGCATAACTCCTTCCTAAGGCATAGCCCATCCTAACTTCAGCGTAAAAATTTCCACCAAGCCGATACCTGGCAAACAAAGTCTCATCAATACTTTTGCGTTCTATATAGTCTCCCCGATTGGCTTCATTTCCGAGCCTGTAGGTGGTAATAAGCCCGAAATGGCTCAAACCTGTGCTCAGCCGTTCATTGACCTGATATTTTATTTTTCCGTAAATTGGAAAGAGGCCCACAACAGACCAATTCTCACTGATTTTCCAGTCCAGATTGACCAATGGAACCAAATAGGGTCCAAAAAACTCCTGGTTGTACATAGCCCCAAAACCCATTTTCAGATGATCCCGGAATTTCTTTTCATAAATTGCCAGGCCTCCCATTTGAAAATGATCTCCATCAATGTGATGCAGATCTGACATGAAACGTGGAGCAAAAAATACCTGAATGGCCCTTTCCTTAGAAAATTTTTGATACAAACCGGTTCTCAAAATGAACCCGTTTAAATTGATTGGGTTGATTTGCCCTACGGGCATCTGTTCCTCGCTTGACACGTGCCAGTAAAAATAATTCACGCTGTTGTACCAAATGGTCTTTTCTGAAATCCTGATCGGGGCTTTGACATCAATCATTACCCCATATTCATTTGCTTTTTCACTGTAAATGGAATCATAAGGCTGCGGAAAGCCATATCGCCCCGAGATAGTGATCACATCAAGTGTCTCCTGAGCACATACCAAAATAGAGGAGAAAAAGATGACCGTAATAAAGACGTGCTTCATGATAATTTTCATTGCTTTTATTAATTTTTAATCCAGTTGGCCCATAGTTTCATATTCTTTATGAAGCACCGATGTTATTGCAGCTGAAAGGATCAAATTTGTATACAGAAAAATTAATGACAACAAGTATTATATTTATCAATGCCATTCCTTTTTATATATTAAATGGAAATCAGGAGGCACAATCCTTGTCATACTGAAAGATATGATTTATTACTTAACTTTTTTCTAAAAATTAAGTCGCTATTTAAGGCCTTTAAAAAAATTCAAAATGAAATATATTATTCGGGTTTTTCTCAATTCTTTGTTCTTTTTAAGAATGAATACCTCTTCGTGAAACAGACAAATTGCTGCAAAAACTATTATGAAGGCATAAAAATCACGTCTTTTTTTACCAATTCTATTTCAATCTTGTAAAATAATATTTAACTTGTGCCTTATTAATTAATTTAAACCTAGACAAAATGAAGTTAGTTGTAAGCGAAATAAACCAATATTGGGTTCACTTTCAAGCCGGTCGCACGGAAAGTAATATTATTTACCCTCGTGTCATTGTAAAATGTTATCACGATGATGATTTTGTTGTGCAGGCAAATTTTTACCCAGACAACAAAACCCTGCCGGAAAATTATCACGATGTCAATTCAAAATTGGTATACTTGCGTTACCACCTGCACATGTATCCTCATATCATTGATATTTTAAGAAATGAAAAACCAATTTATTTTAGCTATTCCGACAAATCAAAATTAGGTTATATCAGAACCGGGAAAGAGCCTGTCGGAGAAGGAGATAATGATGCCGATTTCTAAAATTAACATTTTTTGAAATAATATTAATTTGTTGTCAATCTGATATTCAAATTAAATATTTTTTCGAGGACACTATGTAAAACAGCTTTCTCACTTGAAAGTTAATGGAATAATTTATTCAAAGGCCTGGCCATTATTTTGGTACAGGCCTTTTTTGTGCAAAAGGACCACAATTTGGCCGGTAAATATGAATCGACCAGACCGTCAATTGATCTAAGTTTACCTGGATTTAAATCCAAATTTTGGATATTCGAGTGCCCCTTGAATTTAAGGGTATTTGGATCAAAAAGAAAAGGCCAAACAGTTGTGGGAGGTACTGACTTGGCCTTTAAAATTTTGTTTGTACGATCACAATTTAAATAAAATTTGTTACATGATAACAAATGTGACAGGTTTTATGCATGGTTATTGCCCCTTGGCAAAGTGTTTTTAAAAGATTCTTCGTCACCTTCAAACATTATATAGATCAACGTAATGATTTGTTTTAATGTCATCTTTTTATCACAATCCGGAAATATTTATTTTTGAAAAATCCACCAAAGAGCAAGGATTCATCTGACGCTAAAAAAAGTTTAGATGCGCATTGAATAAAGAAAGAGTTCCTATTGTACCAAATTTAAAGGAGTCAATTTGCCATAGCTTAATTCCTTATATTTACGAATTAAGCATCAAGCATAATGATCAACTTTTTTAGAAATACACGAATGCAACTTGCTAATGATAATCAATTCATCAAATATTCCAGATATGCTGTGGGTGAAATTATCCTGGTCGTAATAGGGATCGTAATTGCCATACAAATCAACAATTGGAATGAAGAAAGAAAGCAGACAAAAGAAGAATTGTCAATTCTAAACAATCTGTCTGAAAACCTGATTTCTGCATCAGTGCAATCCAAAAATCATATTAATGAAGAAGATAGATTAATAAGTGATTTATTGAGTGCCTTGAATAAAGATATGGTCAGGATCAATGATTCCGTTTTCAAAAATTTATTATGGGATTTTGAATCGGATATTCCTGTTATGAATTCCTATGCCGATTTAAAAAGCACTGGTCGAACAGCGTTGATCAAAAACAAGCAGATTCGAGAAAGTTTTACAAACTTGGAAATCAGCATCAATAATCTGGAAAATTTAGTTAAAGACCGGTTGACCGTTCAACAAATCCGCATTGATAATATTGCCCATACCCAGATTAATTTTGTTAGGTTAATGAAAAAAGAGTATCCCTCCATTAATTTGGAACAGGAAAATCTAAATGACTATACCGTAATTCTCGATCAACCTGATATCAGGAATCTTATTGCCATAAAACTCGAACTCACAGACGGCGTACTGAAGTATAGAAAGGCTTTGCTAAACCAGATCAACGAACTGGATAAACTCCTCAAAAATGAAATTGAATCCCTTAAACATTGAACCAAAATCATAAAAACTCATGAACAATCCGATTAAACAAATAGTACCCCTTGGGTTTCCGTGGGAAACCAGCGACCCGTTCCTTTTCTGTGTGCACCATGAAGATTTTTACCCTGAAGGAAATGAAAATATGGGACCACAGGACTCTCTCGAAGGAAGAAACCTAGGAAATGACTTCAACATAAAGGACGGTTTCAGAATGTATCATGGAACAAGGGTTCCCGGGTTTCCTGCACACCCCCACAGGGGTTTTGAAACAGTAACCATTGCCAAAAAAGGATTAATCGATCATTCAGATTCTCTGGGAGCCGCAGGTCGTTTTGGTAATGGAGACGTTCAATGGATGACCGCTGGTAAAGGCGTGCAACATTCAGAAATGTTTCCGCTGTTGAACGAAAAAGAAGCAAACCCTTTGGAGCTATTTCAGATCTGGCTGAATCTTCCCAAAGCAAAAAAGATGGCTGAGCCCCATTTTGCAATGCTTTGGCATGAAGAAATTCCTGTTTTCATTCATACAGATGCAAACAACAAAAATACCTCTGTCGATGTTATTGCGGGATATATAGATGATGTCAGGGCCCCTGATCCTGCGCCTGATTCATGGGCTGCGGACCCAAACAATGAGGTCGCAATCTGGACCATAAAAATGGATTCACTTGCCCAATGGAAACTACCCAAGGCTTCTTCCGGGATCAACCGAACGCTTTATTTCTATAAAGGCAGCTCACTTCAGCTAACAGGACAGAATATTCCTTTGCACCATGCTGTTAAATTAGACGCCGATAAAGAAGTGCTTCTGGAAAATGGTAAAGAAGTGAGTTACCTTTTGCTTCTACAGGGGAAACCAATTGCTGAGCCCGTGGTCCAGCATGGACCCTTTGTGATGAATACGGCACAGGAAATTCAAAATACCATGAATGTATTTGCTGCCACACAATTTGGTGGCTGGCCCTGGCCCACACATGATCACGTGCACCCCAGAGAGAAAGGGCGTTTCGCCAAGTTTGCTGATGGTACTGTGGAAGAAAAGTAAAATGACTTATGATTCCGGATTATAAACCAGAGGAGCAGGATCGGGTAAATTCATATCCCGGATCAATTTGAGGAACCTGGGATCCTTTTTTATTTCATCAGGCAGAAACATCACCCTGATCCATGGAAACCAGCCGTGTTTTTGCTTGTAGTTAAAATATTCAAAGGTCTTGTCAAAGTCCCCCAAATGAGCATACATGATTCCCAGGCACAAGGCGCGATAACCATTAAGCGGAAGGCTTTCCAACTCATCAAGAACAGCCTTGCCCTCTTTGATATTCCCGGTTTGCAACAAAGCCGGTCCGTAACCGACATATTTCCACCCTACGAAAACCTCTGAAGCCTCTTTAAGTAATTCCAGTCCTTCATTTATCCGGCCCTGGTCCAAATAGATCCGACCTTTGATAAACATACTATGTGCAAGATCATTTTGCATTTGAGAGGCTTTATCGGCCTCAATCAATCCTTCCTCATACAAACCCACCCAACGATAAAGTTCTCCCAGCCAGGCAGTATTCAAAGGAAAAAAGGGGTCCAGTTCCTGGGCAAGCTTATGCTCTTCAATGGCTTCATTCATTTTCCCAAATAAAGCAAGGTACCATGATCTGTGATAATGATTGGATGAAAGATTCGGATTTAATGAATTCGAACGGTTAAAGGCATATTCTGCAAGGGCCCAGTCTTTGCCAAAATAGGTATGATAATGTGCAAGGGCTGCCCATCCCATCGCTAATGTTGAATCAAGTCTAATGGCCCTTTGTGCTGCCTCTAAAGCCTTGGGATATACGTCAGGAGGAGGATCTGGGCCATGTCCCAGGTTCACATAGGCTTCTGCCATCCAGGCGTATGCATAAGGATCTGCAGGGTTTTTATCAATCGCCTCCTGCAAATAAACCAATCCGCGCTGCCAATCAACCGGTGATGGTTTATTCAAATAGTGTTTTCCTTTAAGATATAATTCATAGGCTTCCGGCTTAACTGGCCTTATACCCGACCATAAGACGGCATCTGATTGTTTAACTGTAATATTCATTTGTCTTGAAAGATCAGCAGCTACCTCGGCCCAAAGTATCCTGACTTCTGAAATATCTCTGGCGTAATTTTTTTGCCAGACGGGTTCGGCATCAATAGATTCCTTAAGTTCAACCTGGATATTTAACCTATGTAACTCCCTTTCAATATTACCGCTAATAAAAAAATCGACCTTTTTAAGCACATTAGTAATTAGGGAGTTAGCCGGTTCAAACCCTGATGTCATGACCTGAGTGGAGCCCTTATCGATCACCTTTAATTGATCTACTTTTGACAATTCGCCTATAAGGGTCTCCGTCATGCCTTCTTTAAAATAACTTTCTTCTTCCTCTTCAATATCCTGGGAAAACGGTAATACGGCTACTACTTTACTTTGAGGAACATCCGGACTTTCATTCCAGGTGGATCCTGCCCAAAACCTGATCACAACAAGCAATAATACTGCCAATCCGAGTGAAACTCCGATTACTTTGTTCAAGCGACGGTTCGTCGATTTAACCGTTTCTTCATCCGCTTCTACTTCATCCGTTTTTTGAATCCCATCAGGGGTGAAATCATAGACCCATGAAAAACCGATCCAGAGAACCAGACCAACGGTTAAAATATAGATCAGTGTTTTAAGGGCGTAATCCGGGGCATTGAATATGGGAAAAATAGTAGCTGCGATCTGAATGATGACCCATGAAATTGCCAGGTAGGCGATAGTGGATTTAAAAACATGCCTGCGTTTGAGTTCTGATATGAGTTTGCTCCATTTCATTACTTAAAATAAATGCATCCTGTTTTAAGGAAATTTTATCAGATAAGGAACTCTAAGTTAAGCAATTATCCTGATATTTACCAGCAAATCCATAAAAAATATGAGCTGTAACCACAGGTAGAAACCCTGCTAAGCCATTTTAGCGGGTTTTTGGTCAAAATCCTTATTTTTAGTATTCCGTCAGAATTTTACAGAAAATTGATCACAAACGAGGAACATAAAACTGAAACGAGTATTAGAACAATCAATTCAATAGTCAAACTTCTTCTTTCTTTTTCAAAAACTTTCATAGCAATGTTTTTAAACTTCCTTCATATAACGTATGATCATAAATAATATTTTATTTTTTTGTCAATTGGTGCTGGATTTGGGAGCAAAACCGACCTCCAAATTATTTTTGATTACATATTAATAAGAGCAAAGCGGATTCTAAAGAAGTCGAAAAAATCATGATTGAAGTAAAGGTTTCTTCATGATTATGCAATAGATAAATAAATCGCCAGAAACATAATTCTTGAGAATTTTATTCGATAAGAATATGATACAGTTCGGACATTAATTTTTGGGTTTCGTCCTGAGGCACGTTTATTTTGAATAATTAGGTGCTACATTCATCTGTCAAAAAAATTACCAATACCAAATGAGTCTATCTACGAGCCCTTCCAAAACAGAACGAATTCACGCCCTTGATTCCCTGAGAGCCATTATGATGCTTTTGGGTCTGGTCATCCATTCTGCCATAACCTATGGCGTCATTGATTACAGCGCCTGGTCAATAAAAGACCCTAATTCGACAGGGATTTTTATGGATTATACCGTGGCAATGATACATAGTTTTAGAATGCCCATATTTTTTGTGGTAGCAGGTTTCTTTGGTGCCATGCTTTTTTTTGAAAGAAGCCCGGTAAAAATGCTCAAAAACAGAATTGACAGAATATTATATCCTTTTATTGTTTTTCTCATAATTTTAAGCGCAATGATCCTTTTTGCTGCTTCTTATACCCAGGAAGTGTTTGCCGGCGGATCCAGCCCCTTTGACCTGGCTGTTGCACCGTTCATGAACCTGCAAAGTTGGTTACCCCCAAGTACCTTTCATTTGTGGTTCCTCTATTACTTGTTCCTGATTACCATCGCGTCATATTTATTGGCATTGGTTTTTAACAGGCTCCCTAAATTCACAAGCCAGGTTACAAATATGCTCAACCAAATCCTTGAAAGACCCATATTGAAGGTTTTTGTATTTTCATTGCTGACTATTGTGCTATTGTTTGTCATGGATGGAACCTGGGTTAAAACATCTACTGAATGGACTCCTGATTCGGGTACATTTGTATTTTATTTCTTTTTTTATGCAGCCGGGTGGATTCTGTTCAAATCGAAGCATTTATTGAACACCTTCATGAAATATGACTGGATCTACTTTATTCTGGGTTTGTCTTTAAAAACCATCGGTTTCTTTTATGCTGATAATTTTGGTTTTGAAATGACAATTGTATTGAATTCATTCATTGTTTGGTTACTCATATTTGGAATTACTGGGTTGTTTATCAGATACGGCAGTAAGCATTCAAACCTGATGCGCTATAATTCTGATTCTTCCTACTGGATTTATCTGATGCACCTTCCGCTCACCTTTCTGCTACCGGCTTTTATAGTGGATTGGCATATTCCGGCTTTCGCTAAATTTTTATTGGTGCTTTTCTTGACTTCGGTTATTTGTCTGATAACATATCATTATTTTGTAAGGAATACCTTTATTGGAAAATTCTTAAACGGCAGGAAATACCCGCGACAGATCTTTTCCAAAAAGATCCTTGTCCCCAAGGTTACCTAAAACGTTTCCTGGGCGCATACAAGGCCTATGAATTTTGCTTTTGACTTGAATACATACCCAAATGACTATTTTTCATAATATTCGAAAAAAACTTGCTGATATTCAGGCAGAACTGGAACGCGAATAAATAAATAAAACAATTCTTTAAAAATTACACATAAGATATTAATGACATATATCATTGATTTACAATGAATAAAATCCTATATTTGGGATAATCAACAGTAAATCTTTAACAATATGGATGAAATTACTCGAACCAACACCACCCGAATTTTAAAATTTCTTCAACCTTTTAAGCTTGATTTTAATGAGTACAGCGTATGGAACTATTCCAGAAAAAAATTTCACGACAAAGCCTGTACAAGGCCGCTCCTGAATGATGCCATTGATTTTCTTGCAGACAAGGGTTATATTGAAAGAGTGAGGAGACCCGGATACTACAAACTTACCGAAAAAGGTAAATATTTTATGAGCTGGGATCTTGAAAATATTGTGGAAACCCCCGTCGAACAGCCGGAAAAGGTACAAAGTAGCTGGAAAAACTGGCTTTCACCCAAGAAATCACAATGGGAAAAGGCCTAAGATATTGAGGGATCACAGGCTTGTTTATTCGTCATGACTGGTCGCATGACCGGTTTACCCATGCGGTTTTGTGACTTTTAGTGTCCTTTTTTTCAGTATAACGAATACATGATCAATTTACAATCTCTTCTGCTTTGATGGTCCAGGCATAATTACAGGGTGGGTTTTTCCTTATGGATTCAGGAATGATGACTTCAAAACCTTCAGCCGAATTTTTCCATTGTAAGGGTTTTTCATATCCCAAAAGGGTCACTTTAGAGCCTTTTTTGGGCTGATGCGAAGCAATGTTTATTCTTGAAGGCATGGTAGTTTGTCCTTCTTCTGCCAGGTAGAAAAAATAAGCCTGTCCATCCTTTTGACGGGTCATGCAAATGTTTTTTTCTTTATATGGAGCAAGGACCTCACTATCGTAGATGGCTTCCTTGTTCACTGCCATCCACTCAGCGTATTCCTCCAGTAAATCATAAGCTCCGTCCTGCCACTCCCCTTCGGGAGTTGGAGCAATGTTCAACAATAAATTTCCACCTTTCGAAACAATGTCGATCAGCATTTGTACTCCCTCTCTTCCACTCATGTATTTGGCATTTTTGGTGTGGGACCATCCCCCTCCAGAAATAACGCATGATTCCCAGGGATAAGGAAGTTCTTTCTCAGGTACACGGTTTTCAGGGGTGAGGTAATTTTGATTTTTGCCATGAACGGCGCGATCAACCACAATTAAATCAGGCTGTTTTTCACGGGCCTTTTCAACCAGTTCATCCATTCTGATATCCTGGTTGACAATTCTATGCATCAAATACCCGTTCTCAGCATTTTTTATCTGATTCTCATACCAACTTGTTATTTGTGGTTTTGGTGTTTTGGCAACCCAGCCACCATCTAACCACAAAATATCCACCTTACCATAGTCGGTGAGCAATTCCAAAATTTGATTATGGGTAAAATCGACATATTTATTCCACGTCTCAGGGTTGGCTTCAGGTTCATAATTTACGTTTCTGTCTTTGGGCGGGTATTTCTTATCCCAATAATAAGGCATATGCCAGTCAGGCTTTGAAAAATAAGCTCCTGCCCAAAAGTCCTTCTTTCTGAAAGCATCAAAAATCTCCTTGGTAATATTACTTCTGGGATGACTTGAAAAAGGACATTCGTCTGATGTAATTTTATAATCTGTGTACTTAGAATCGAACATGGAAAATCCGTCATGGTGCTTGGTGGTAAACACCACGTATTTCATCCCTGCTTTTTCGGCAGCGGCGGCCCATTTGTCAGGATCGAATTTTACAGGATTAAAGGTCTTTTTTAATCCTTCGTATTCCTTTTTATACTCAAAATAATTATCCGGATTTGATCCTGCTTTTCGCTCACACCATCCGTATTCTTCAGGGCACAATGACCAGGATTCAACAATACCCCATTGGCTATAGGTGCCCCAGTGCATTAACAATCCGAATTTCAGGTCCTGCCATTGGTCCAGTTTCTTTAAAACCAAAGGGTTGGTTTCAGGGACATACCTTTCATCTTCATAAATAGCCTGAGAGAAGTTATTCAAATAAATTCCTAAAAAAAAGATAAGTGCAACATACTGCTTCATAGTTATAAAATAATAGGTTGTTTTTAATGACGAATCTGTTCCACACCCATGAAATACATATGAACACAATGATTCGATATAATTACTCCTTTAAAATCATCCTCTAGTCTCCGTCATACTATCTGCCACAACAATGATGTAATCAGCAATCGTATTCTTATCTTCCACGGTCATTTCGTCCCATTCCGATTGCTTCAACGTTGTAACCGACATGATGTTCAGACCGGGTTGAATTTTATTGATCCACCATATAATGCCCTGGTCAAAATTTGAGTGATACGATCCTTCAAAATGGAATAAGAAATCTCCTGGATTAAAATACTTAAGGGAAAAATGAGCCATGGTAGCATCCTTCGATGCCTGAGCGGTTTGAATATTCAACATGTTAGGAGGCACATGTTCACCCATCTTTTCCTCCATTTCAGCATAAGCCTTGACTGTAGGATCAAAATATTTCTCCAAATCCGGACCAATCATTTCAAGGGCTTCCGGATCCAGTTCTTTTAAAACTTCAATCCCATTTTTATTAATCATTGAAGCATATCTTCTTGGAATATTTGTTGCAATAAAGCGCAATCCATTTTCCTTGGCGAATTCAACCAAAGGTTTGTAATCCGATTTATAGTTTGGTCTCATTTGAGTTATTTCAGGAATCATTTTACTCTCTGGATAAAATCCTTTGAGATACTCATTTATTACCAGTTGATTACCGTTTTCAAACATTTCACCACCTAAAAACAACTTCTCGCCTTTGATCTCAAAAAAACTTTTGCTCATCTCATATTGCAACCAATGTGAAATTGGATTGTTGTGGTATTCACCAAAGAAAACCATATCACTTTTGGACAGGTCCTTGATCATTTTATCATAATTCGCCTTTTTCCCATTGTTCTTAAATAATTGGTATGCAGGTTTATTTTGGGCAGTTGTTAAAGCAACAAAAGCAATTAATAGTGTCGTTGTTAATGCGAAACGTTTCATATAATTAATTTTAATCAAAATTTGGTCGTTGGGACCATCAAATAAAGCCCACAAATCAATTTAATAAAACTTTATTCCTCCTTAATCACCTTGGTTTTAAGGAAATGGATCTGGGGTCAATTCAACAATTTTTTATTAAGGTAAATCTATTGAAAAAAATTAACAGAAAAGGCTAATTTCTAACAAATCAAAAAATTATTTAATACCAGGTTTAAAATGATCAGATCAAATGATTTTATTAATTTCGTTCGATATTTAGGGTTATAAAATGACTTGAATTCAAAACTGGGTCTTTATTTTTTTCGGAGAAATAACCCGTCTACAGTTGTGAATATCCTTGCGGCTTAAAATATATACTTATATCACTAATCATGGTAAATGAATATTCCATCAGGCCAATAATAGGCTGTCATTCAAGGGTTTTGTTAATTATTTTTTTCTTGTTTTTCGATAATTAATTATATCTTGAGAAAAAATAAAGATCAAGACCTTTGAAAACAGGAACAATTGACCCCTCCCTGATCTATAAATCAGTTGGCATATGCCTCCTGACAGGACTCTTGTTCGTCCTGTTTGGCTGTTCAGGATCCTTGACCCAGGAGGTTAAAAAAGAATATGCCTCCCTTCCGGAATATGTTGACTATAATTTTCACATCAAACCCATTCTCTCTGATGGCTGCTATACCTGCCACGGGCCGGACCCCGAAACAAGAAAAGCAGGGCTCCGGCTTGACAAGGAGGAAGATGCCTTTAAGAAATTGGAGTCCGGGAATTACGCTATAGTCAAAGGTAAGGTCAACAAAAGTGAAATGATACAACGGCTCCTCAGCAATGACCCTGATCTGGTCATGCCTCCTGTTCACTCCAATTTAAGCATTTCGGACCGAGAAATTGCACTGATCGCCAAGTGGATAGAACAAGGTGCTGAATGGAAAGAGCACTGGTCGTTTCTTCCTTTGGAAGATCCTGCGGTTCCGGAGATTGAGAATGACTGGGCAAGAAAAAACAAAATTGACAATTTCATTCAGAGAAACTTGCTTCAGCAAGGCCTGGAACCATCTCCCGTAGCCGACAAGGAGCACCTCATCAAAAGAGTTAGCATGGACCTTACAGGTCTGCCTCCTTCTCTTGAGGAAATTGATGCATTTCTCAACGACAACAGTGATGACGCATATGAAAAACTGGTGGACAGGCTTTTGGAAAGTGATGCATCTGCTGAAAGAATGGCTCAGGACTGGATGGACTTGGCCCGATATTCAGACTCACATGGGGTATCCTTTGATGGCTATCGTACTTCCTGGCCATACCGTGACTGGCTCATTCAGGCTTTCAAGAAGAACATGCCTTACGATGAATTTGTTACCCATCAGTTGGCTGGCGACCTGATCGAAAATTCTGATGATCAATCCAAAATTGCCACCGCTTTTCTAAGGATGGGGCCATTGGAAGCTTCTGCCGGATCAATACCCGAAGAATTCCGGATAGAATATGTCAATGAAAGGGCAGGTCTTACAGGTACTGCCCTGCTCGGCCTAACGATGGAATGTGCAAAATGCCATGACCATAAATTTGATCCGATCTCACAGAAAGAATTCTTTCAAATGTCAGCATTTTTCAATACCACAGAAGAATTCGGTCTCGCACCAACCGATGCAGATAGGGCCCCTACCCTTATTCTACTTTCCGATAAAGAAAAAATTCAGATTGACTCCATGGTCAAGTCCCTGGTATCTGATGAAAAAAATCTTGAAAACATCAAAAATCAGCGATCCGCCGGCTATGATCTTTCTCTACGTGAGACAGCAGTTCCAGGGCACATAGGATATTATGCATTCAATTCAATCAAGCCCTATAAAAAAGAAATCAAGCCAAGAAAAAAGAAAGAGGACGAGGAGAAGAAAGACAAGAAGGAAAAGAAAAAAGAGGAGCCTCCAAAGAAAAAATACAAGGAGATGCAGATGCTGGATGACAATAAGGAAGCCGAAGCCAATTTAAAGGTCACCCTTGCCGAAGGGAAATTTGGAAAAGCTGTCTATTTCAATGAAGAATATGACATTGTCGAACTTCTTAAAATTGGTCAGTTTGACCATGAGGACCCTTTTAGCATCAGCGCCTGGGTCTCAACAGAAAAAGACACCAAGGGTTCTTCACAAACGATTATTGGCAATGCTGGCAACGTTTTTCAATTCCACAGGGGTTGGGATATGGTATTGGATTCGAGCAACCATGTCAAGGTACGCCTGATCCATCGATTACCTGATGAGGTCATTTCGGTCAGCGCTACAGACCCTATACAGTCAAATGAATGGCACCATGTTGGCTTTACATATGACGGCAGTAAAACGGCAAAAGGCATCTCCATTTTTGTCAACGGGGAAAAGGTGAAAACAAAGACTCATTCAAATCAGTTAAAACGATCTATTGTTCCTATTACCCAACAAATGAAGGTAGATACCATTCCTTTAGTTGTTGGAAAAAGCAATCGGTTTTATATGGGCGATTTAGGCCTTTTCAAGGGAAGGATAGACGAAATAAAAGTATTTGACCGTCAATTGTCAAGATGGGAAATGGGCCTGCTTGGTGAGGCATCTTTGGACCCTGATGCTACCGATCTAAAAACAGAACACTGGTTTTTGCATGATAAAAGCCTCAAAAAAGACCGTGACAAGATCCGTCAGACAAGGATAGCCATAAGTATGAAGCTTGATAGCGCCAATGAAGTGATGGTCATGCAAGAAATGAAGGAGCCTAGAAACACCTATGTTCTGGAAAAAGGACTGTATAATCAGCACGGAGAAATTGTGGAGCCGGGAGGAGTCAGTAAGGTGCTTCCTTATCGAAATGAACTTCCAAAAAACAGGTTAGGGCTGGCTGAATGGCTCTTCGATTCGAATAACCCGCTTGTTTCCAGAGTAGCTGTCAACAGATATTGGCAAATGATCTTCGGCCAGGGGCTGGTCAAAACGGCGGAAGACTTTGGAAGTCAGGGAGAGCGTCCCAGCCATCCTGAACTTTTGGATTGGCTCGCCAAAGATTTTATGGAACACGATTGGGATGTCAGGTTTGCAATCAAACAAATGGTCATGTCGCACACTTATCGCCAGGCTTCCTATTGCCCTGAAAAAATAAGAGAAGCAGACCCTGAAAACAAATACCTGGCCCGAAGCCCTTCATACCGATGGCCTGCGGAAATGATCCGTGACAATGCCCTGAAGGCCAGCGGTCTTTTGGTTGAAGAAATAGGAGGGCCCAGTGTAAAACCTTACCAACCCCCCGGATTGTGGAAAGAAGTACTGGGAGCTTCCAGAATATTGGCTAAATACGAACCTGATTCGGGTAAAAATCTGTATCGAAGAAGCCTTTACACTTTTTCCAGACGTTTCGCCCCTAATCCTTTTATGACCAACTTTGATGTGACTTCAAGAGAAATCTGCACAATCAGGAGAAACGTGACCAGCACACCCCTTCAGGCACTCACACTTTTGAACGATCCTCAGTTTGTTGAAGCTTCAAGGGTGTTGTCGGAAAAGGTTCAGAAAGAATTCCCGGACAATGTTGAAAAACAGATTGAGACTGCCTTCAGGTTATCAACCGGTTTCAAACCAAATCAAGAACAAAAAGAACTCCTGATATCACATTATCAGTCATCCCTGAAGCAATTCAGTGAGACACAGGTCATGGCAGATTCTATCTTGTCGGTGGGTGAAAAACCTATTGATGAGACGCTTTCGAAAGAGAAAACAGCAGCTATGGCCATGGTAGTCAGTACTATATTTAATTTTGACGAATCTTATATGAAACGATAAAATGAATGATCATCATCATCACAAACCAATAAGCCGTAAAGAATTTCTCGCAAAGGCTACGCTGGGCCTCGGGGCAATATCCTTGTCTTCCCTTGTCAATCCGCTGGGCTTATTCGCCTCACCAACGCGTTCATTGACCGGCCCTCATTTTGCCCCTAAAGCCAAAAGGGTAATTTTTTTGAACATGATCGGTGCTCCTTCTCAGCTGGACCTGTTCGATTACAAACCCATCCTTACGAAAATGCATGGTGTTGAATTGCCTGAAAGTGTCATGGGAAGCAGGGTAACTGCTACTGCAGCTGCCCAGGCCACCAAACCTATTGTAAGGCCAATATACGATTTCAAACAAAGAGGCAACAGTGGTATGTGGATGAGCGATCTGATGCCCCATATGGCTCAGATTACAGATGAGCTATGTATGATCAACTCCATGTATACGGAGTCTGTTCAACACGAACCTGCACAGATGTTCACACACACAGGCTCTGAAATTCCAGGAAGGCCAACCATGGGATCTTGGATCAGTTACGGACTTGGATCCGAGAATGAAAACCTCCCCAGCTATATAGCCCTGATGACCAAAGGAAATGAAGGGGGCTCTTCAAGATTGCTGTCCAGCGGTTTTCTGCCTGCTGAATATCAGGGTGTCCAGTTCAGAAGCGGTAAAGATCCGGTACTTTTTTTGACCAATCCTCCCGGGGTCACAGGCGAGATGAGAAGAGAACAGCTCGATCACCTCCAAAAATTACAGGAATCTCAGTATAGTTCCTGGGAAGACCCAGCCATCAAGGCTAAAATGTCACAATATGAAATGGCCTTCAGGATGCAAACTTCTGTGCCGGAGGTCATGAGTACCGAAAATGAACCGGATCATATTTATGAATTGTACGGAGAAGACAGCAAAGAACCCGGAACATTTGCCAGCAATTGCCTGCTGGCCAGAAGGCTCGCGGAAAGGGGTGTAAGGTTTATACAGCTTTACCATGGCAATTGGGACCACCACAGTAATTTACCCAAACAAATTCCCAAAAGGTGTAAAGAGGTGGATCAGGCCTCTGCCGCTTTGATTATGGATCTTAAACAGCGGGGCCTGCTTGAAGATACCCTGGTCATTTGGGGTGGAGAATTTGGAAGGACCAGTTTCTCACAAGGCCAACTGACCAAAGATAATTTTGGACGTGACCATCATCCTGATGCCTATACCATGCTGATGGCTGGTGCAGGCGTCAAAAAAGGTTTGACCTATGGTGCCACCGATGATTTTGGCTATCACATCACCGAGAACAAGGTTCATGTTCACGACCTCAACGCCACTATTTTACATTTGCTCGGAATGGATCATGAAAAACTGAATTATAAATATCAGGGACGCAGGTTTAGATTAACAGATGTTCACGGGAACGTCGTTAAAGACATCCTGTCCTGATGAACTGGGAAATTTTTATAGGCCGGTTTCATCCCCTGGTGGTGCATTTGCCTATCGGTATTTTTATACTTGGATATTGCTTCGAACTGCTCCTTCGCTTTGGGTTTCAAAAGCTGGTTCCTTCAAGAAAAATCGTGATCCTGACCTACAGCCTGGGCCTGCTTGCCGGCCTGATTGCCGCTTTGACTGGCTGGTTACTGTCTTTTAGTGAAGATTATGGCATCGAACCGCTCAATGATCATAAACAATTAGGAATAGCGACCCTGGTGGTCATGTTACTGGTCATCATTTACCAGGTCAAAGCACCGGCCGCAAAGTATCGGTTAAAACTGGCCGCTTCTTCTCTTGCTGTCTTACTGATTGCTCTCACCGGACATTTTGGAGGAAATCTCACACACGGTCCGTCTTATCTGGTTGAATATGGCCCTTCTTTCCTGCAGGATGATCCCAATGCTTTCATAGATCAAATACGCAAAAAGGATCCAGATTCACTTGTCATATACAAAGACCTGATCCATCCCTTAATTCAAAGTAAATGCCTTGAATGTCACAATGAAGAAAATAAAAAAGGAGGCTTGAAACTGGAAACTTACAAGGATCTTTTCAGGGAGGCGAATCACGACATTCCGGTGCTCGCCGGTAATCCTGATCTGAGTGAATTGTTTGAAAGAATCAGTTTACCCAAAAATCATGAAAAAGTGATGCCGCCAAGGGGTCCCGGCATCGGTTATACCAATACACAGATTATCCGTTACTGGATCGAGAACGGAGCAGACAGCCTGGCCACTTTTAATTCAGAAAAAATGTCTGAAGAGTTGATCGCTCTTTTCAGACGCGATTACGAATTGGATTTCAGTCCAAGGTCCTATTATGAGAAGGTAAAAGTCGACAGCCTGGACACCTCCCTTCTGGAAGGATTGAGAGCCGAGGGTTTTAAGGTTTCCTATCTGGGGGCGAACAATCTTTTGCTCGATGTAGAATATATGGGGGATACCATTCGAAAAGAACAAATCAATGCACTGAATCAGGTCTCAGGCCAGATCACTTTCCTCAAATTCAGGGGGTGTAACCTTTCGGATGACTTAATCGAAGAGATTGCAGACCTTCCCCACCTGACTCGGGCAGATCTGAGCAACAATCCAATCACAGGAAGAGCCATCCCGTTTCTTGTTGCCAAACCGCATCTGGAGATGGTAAATTTAAACGAAACTCCATTTACATCCGAATCTGTAAGAAAATTACTGGGTAATTCGGAATTGTCCAGAATCTATCTTTTGAATACTGAAATACAAGCTGAAGAAATTGCAGATCTGAAAAAGGCTTTTCCCGATGTAGAGATAATCACTGAATTCAAATTTAAAGAAGTCATTGAGGCCAAGTCTGTTTTTGAGAAGGAAGCTACCCGATAAGCCAGTATGCCGTCATTTAATTTGTTGACACGCCTGATTTCCAGAATAATCCGTGGCGCATATACGCATGTCACCTGTGTCTATGTTGCCTGAAATGGTGGCATACCAAAGATTCTCACCATACCAAGTCATTGAAACCGGGTCTTCGTCATTTTCAAATCTGAGTTCGACAGAGGTCCAGTCTTGAGGCATATTAGGGCTTTTATTGTCATGGATCCTGGCACGTACGGTGACCTTCCCATTTTCTTTGTTTTCTATAAGCTCATAATGTGAAATAACGGGAGGAGCTGAATCCGGAACAATGCCACGGCCCATAAAAATTCTTTCCTCAATGCCTTCTTCACCTTCTCCCTGCCCCATGATAATATCCAGTTTTTTATCGTTATTGATATCACCCAAAACTATGGAAAGGGTAAGGGGGCTGGGTGCTCCTTTCAAAACAGGTTGTAAAAGTTTGAATCGACCCTTCCCGTCATTGACCAGCAATCGGTCCTCCCCTGTCAGTGAACTTATCAAAAAGTCAGGATCCATGTCTGAATCATAATCCAGAAAGACGATATTGTTGTCGTCTTTCCCTATGTTTTCAGAATCGGGCCAGTTTTCCGCTGTAGCATCCGTAAAACGTTCCCCATTATTATTTAAAAACAGGTGTTCACGCCTTGAGCTCGATTCTCCTGAAACAATTTCTCCGTCATTCACCGTAACCAGATCAAGGAACCCGTCGGCGTTGACATCCATTGCCTCCAGGTCATAATTATTGGTATAGGCCGGTAAGCTTCTTTTGTTTTTGAAATGGCCCTTGCCATTGTTCACAAAAATCCGGCTAGTCGGGCATCTCTTGCATGAAATGGCAATATCCAGATCAAAGTCATTATCAAAATCAATGAGTTCCAGATCCCATGAAAACTGAATCAGCAGTTCCGGCATTTGATCGTTTGTCACGTCTGAAAAAGTCCCCTTTCCGTCATTCAGCCAAAGCATGGTTCTACCTCCTGAATTATTCATGTTGGAGCCTGTGCCCCAATCTGAAAGTACCATGTCAAGGTCACCATCACCATCAACATCTCCCAATTCGATATCCCCTATGCTGGCCATTATTTGTGGCAAACTGGAAGAGGTGACATTTTTAAATTTTCCATTCCCAAGGCCCATATAAAGCTCACTTTGATTTTGATAGGTTGTTCCTACTATAATATCAGGGATTGCATCCTGATTGACGTCCCTGACCTTGATGACCCTGGAAATAAACTTACGCGTCCCGAATACCTCTTCGGTGACTTCCCGGAATCTTTGATCGGGCCCCTGATTTAGAAAAACACGGCTTGCCTCTAATACTCCGGGTTCAGAATAATTTCCTCCGTTGGCAAAGAGAAGGTCCAGCATCTTGTCTCCGTTTATATCAGCTACTTCAACCCTGTTGGTCCATTCTCCGGTAGGTGGCAGATAAGTGCTTGTTTCATCTACCCAAAGCATCGGTTCTGCCACTAATACTTCAGGAACATTCTTGTCCACTTTTTCATGACAAGACCATATGGCCATTCCTGTTAAAAGCATTAAAATAATTTTGAATTTAAAAACCATGTGACTTCACGTTTTCCCTTTTTGCCAATTCACAAGGTAATCATATAAATCAAAACATCCGAAATGATTTTTCATGTCATTTATCAAAATGAAAGCAATTGTCAGCAAAAGACCAAAAGTTCTAATAAAAGTTTTGCCATGATTTGACTCATGCTCAAATTCAATTGGATAAGTATAAGGGTAGCTCTGCAAATTAATTTTTACCTTTCATCCAAAAAGTTTACGATTTCAGTATAAATAATTTAAATTGAAGAACGATTATTCAAAAAATAAAATGATTCAGAATCACTGCGGAACTGACTTCGAAATTCAATGAAAAACTAATGATTAAAATCAAATAAGATGCAAAGAAGAAACTTTATAAAGAAATCCTCCCTCATGGCCTTCAGCGTAAGCGCTTTTGGCGGAATACACTGGAATGGACTTAATTTTGTCGGAGATTCACCTACTACGACAGACATACTGGGCCCCTTTTACAGGCCCGGAGCACCCATGAGAAACAATATCATGTCGCCGGGCTCGACCGGTATCCCAATGAATTTAACTGGAAAAGTATTTAGCGAAAACGGCAAAACTCCTTTAGATAATGCGCTGGTGGAAATTTGGCAATGTGATGAAAAAGAATATTATGACAATGCTTCCGATGATTATTTATTCAGGGGGGCAGTGAAGACAGACAAAAATGGATCATATCATTTCAAGACCATCGTTCCCGTTCCTTACAAAGCCAACCCTGACAACGAAAATTCATGGCGACCTGCGCACATACACATGCGTGTTTCTGTTGCGAATCAGCAGGATCTGATCACTCAAATTTATTTTAAAGGAGATCAGTACCTTGATAATGACACCTGGGCCTCATCTCCAAGGGCGATCAACAGGACGCTTGAAATTGTTAATAACAAAAATGGTGAAAGTGAAGTAATCTTTGACATTATCATGAACAAGGAGTTTCCGCTTGACGAAGAGGTATACAAAAAAATTACCGGGCTTTACAAGATGGATGACAAGAGTAATATTGAATTTATCAAAAGTGATGACCTCTTGTTCTTAAAAAGAAACGGTCACCTCCTTGAAGGTCTCCGATATATCGGAAACAACACCTTTGAAGGAGGCGTCGGATATCCAAAGGTCAGTTTTCAACTTCTTGAGAAAGGCGGCACCAAAGCCGTCATAAGCCTTCCCAATAAAAGTGTTTCGGGAGAGAAGTTCTTAAAATACAAGGAATCCTAAACAGTTATGCGATGACAAATCGCGATTTTATTCCTCCCTGGCCTTCATACCGGCTTATTCTTTTTTTTCCTTCTCCTCAGGAGGCAATTTAAAAATTTCGGGCTGTGGATCCAGAGGGATCAATTTTTTGTCTTTTAAAGCTGGGTGTTCGGCCGGAATAAAATTGGATCTAAAATTCATATAAGCAGGTCCGTTCGATGATCTTGGCTGACCATCAGAATGGTGGATGTTGCCCCTGTATTGGTTCAGGTATTCCCAAACTATTTCGCCTTCGGGAGTGACTTCAAAAAATCTTCCTTTTGGACCTTCATTAATGAATGTATTCCCGTTTTGCATTCGTTGTGCACCTGAAACAAAAGATCCATAAAAAGAAAGGGTGTCTTTGGCCATGTATTTCCATTCAGGTTCCGGGGGTCCGAAACGCTTGTTGTCCATGAGCAGATAATTGCCTTTTTCATCGGTCACCGGTCTTATCTGAAAGATAGCGGAGTAATTGAGGCTGTCCTTTCTTCCCGATATGTTGTTGTTAAAAAAGGTCAAGCTTCCGTGTCCGGGGTGATTTTTCCTGATCCAGCGAATATCGTGCTGAAAAAAAGACTGCTGATCCAGGGAATCTCCCTGTCTGTAATTTTGAGGATTTCCCCAGCGGTATAAAAAATCACCCCCCTTACCCCAGCGACCCCCACTATGACCTGCAGCCTCTTTCGTGGAGGTGCTGTGATCAATAATAAAGACCTCGTTTAAAAAAGGTGAACTGAATGCAATTTGATCCAGTTCTTCATTATAATTAATGGCATTCAAATGATAAGCATCTGAGCCGCCGTTGTCGATGGTTCTGTTTCTTCTCGTCTTTTTCATGGCGTGCAGTACATCAAGGCTGTCTTGTGAAATAGGATCAGGCAATTCCTTTCCAATATTGAAATCCAATAATTCCGGATGCGCCGCTACGTCTCCAAAATTCCTTTTTTCCGGATCAAAGTCCTGAATCAAATGATCCCATAGGCGCCATTCCCATATCACTTTTCCATGGATTTTGTCAAGAGGCTGGATCTCGACTATTGAAGAGGTCCACAATCCGGCCTTGGGAATCAGTTCCGGTTTCCTTCCCGCGTCCAATACCTCTTCAGCTGATAGTGCTTCCCAGGCAATGGTCAAAATATTTCCATTGGGCATTACGGCGAGGTCATGATGCGCATGATGTTCCTCATTCGCGTATTCAAAATCCCATAACATTTTACTGTTCCAGCTGACCCTTTGTAGTCTGCCTCCCTCTCCACCTCCTGCAAATATTGGGAAATCAGGGTCGATAGCCATTTGCGTAACAGAACCGTCATCATTGAGATAAGCACTTAAAGTGTCATAATTTCCTTTCCACTCATGAACAACCTCTCCTTTTCGGTTGATCAGATATACTGAGGCGGAATTTGGAGGGCAAAACATGATGTATCCGGGCGCAAGCCCATCCGAAGTTTGTGTAAGCCCCCTCTTCACACGAAGACCAAGCACATTGCGATCTGTTTTGGTTGAATCCTGAGCTGAAATTGCCTGGGGATTGAGAAATATAAAAAGGACGACTGCTATAAAAAATGTGACTTGTAATTTTATTTTTTTCATTTGAAAGAGTGGTTTGGTTCATCAATAATCTGCCTCATCAGGGCAGGAGAAACACCGATAAAATAGATGAATCGTATCATTGTTTCTAAAGCTGCACAAAAGCGATCTTCCTAAATTAAATCTATTTTTTAACTTTTTCCCGAAATCACTTAAAAATTGAAGACAAAATCAATTTACGACATTTGCCAAAAGGCCCCACACACAAAAATGATTCTGAAATCTGCAGGTTCAGGAAGGGTTTAAAATTATTGCTAAAAAATTGTTTGTTCCACTAGTGACATGTGATACCAAAAATTTACCGGGATATAAATGAAATAAAAAAAACCGTTCTTAAAGCATCCTTGTTTCAAAGTCATCCATTCCTTTTTTAGTTATATTTAGGTGCTGCAATTTATCAACAGGGCATTTAGGCCAGAATACAAAATTGATGGTATTGATATAAATGGGCTTATTCGAGCTTTTTGCCTTAAACAATAAAACAGATATGAAACTTGATTTAGAATTTGTGCGCTCACATTTCCCGGCTTTTTCTGAAGCTTCTTTGGAAGGATGGGCCTTTTTTGAAAATGCCGGAGGGTCTTATCCCTGTAAACAGGTCATTGATCGGTTGACCAACTTTTACATAAAAAACAAGGTTCAGGTCAACTATCCTTACCCGGCTTCCATGCGCGCAGGCAGATTGATGGAAGATTCTTACCAGAGAATGGCTGATTACCTGAATGTAGAGGCATCAGAGATCCATTTTGGCCCTTCAACAACGCAGAACATCTATGTATTGGCAAATGCCATGCGCCCCATGTGGGAAACTGGAGATGAAATTATTGTATCTTGTCAGGACCATGAAGCCAATGCCGGTGCCTGGAGAAGATTGGCAGAACGGGGAATTAAAATTGTAGAATGGCACGTACATCGGGAAACAGGGCTCCTGGATCTGAATGATTTGCAACATTTGCTTTCCAACAAGACAAAAATGGTTGCTTTTCCACATTGTTCGAACATTATTGGTGACATCAATCCTGTAAAGGAAATCAGCCGGATGGCGCACCGTAATGGAGCCCTTTCGGTTGTGGATGGAGTTGGATGGGCCCCGCATGGATTTCCTGATCTTAAAGACTTAGGTGCAGATATATATCTTTTTTCTTTATACAAAACATTTGGTCCGCACCTGGGATTGATGTATGTCAATAAGGCCCTGATTCCTAAGATGGAGAATCAGTCTCATTTTTTCAAAGAAGGGATCAGCAGGAGCATGCTGACCCCAGCCGGGCCTGATCATGCACAGATTGCCGCTGCCAGCGGTATCTTAGATTATTTTGATGAAATTTACGAACATCATTTTGACGAAAAAGAAGGATCGGCCGATAAAAATTCAGCCTTGAATAAATTGTTCCGCCGGCATGAACAAGAACTGCTGGAACGCCTGCTTGTTTTTTTAAGATCCAGGGATGACCTTCGTATCGTCGGGTCGGAAAACTCAGAAAACAGGGCTCCGATTGTGTCTGTTATTCCGCTTAAAAAAAGCCTTAAAAAAGTTTATGCCACCCTGACCGAACACAAATTGATGCTGGGTATGGGGCATTTTTATGCGGTTCGGCCTCTGATGGAAATGGATATCAAAAAAGAACCCGGTGTATTGCGCATCTCCTTTTTGCATTATACAGGCATGAATGACATTGATCAACTGATACGCGGGTTAAAAAAGGCATTATAAGATTGCTCCAAAAGGCGAATCCTAGTCCAGTTCCCTGACAGTACTTATGCGCACATCTGATATGGGTCTGTCAAGGGCATCTGTTTTCACCGTGGCAATAGAATCGATAACTTCCATACCCTTTATTACTTCACCAAAAACGGTATAATTCTGGTCCAGATGTGGTGTGCCCCCTATTGAGCGATAAACTTGTCTGTGCGATTCAGGAATGATGTAGGGTTCAAAATTTTCATAAGTGCTTGATAAAATGGCAATGCTGTCACTATACATCCTATAACGATCCATGTTTTCATCATCAACAGCTTTTTGCAAGGAGTCAACGAGCGCTTTGTTTACGGGGTCATTTTTAAAATAATGTGTCCCGAGCCAACTATTGATCCGTTTTTCGGAGCGATCCAGCAAACTGTCGTTCAAGACTTTCCCCTGTACGATATAAAATTGTGTACTGCTTGAGGCCCTTTCCGGGTTGCCGTCTCTGGCAGCAGCCAATACCCCTTTTTTATGGAATATGTTTGAATTAAATTCAGCATCCACCATGTAATCGAGCCCACCATTGCCAAGCGTATCACCTGGCCGGGCATTTTTGCTGTCGGGGTCTCCGCCTTGTATCATAAAATTCTCTATCACACGATGAAAAAGCAAACTGTCATAAACGCCTTCGCGGGCAAGTTTGAGAAAGTTATCCCGATGTAAGGGAGTTTCGTTATACAGTTCAATGACCAAGGTGCCATGATCAGTCACCATTTCTACAGTCTTTCTTTTTTCCGTTTCTCCCGTCAACGATTTTGTTTTTGAATTGCAGTTAAACAGAATGAAGGGAAGAAACATAGCCAAAAAGAATCTGAGAACAGTTTTCATTTTTATTTTTTAAAAATTAAATATACAAGACAAAAGGTATTAATACTATTTCAATAAAGCATGCTAAGATAATGTTTTACATCCTATCGCGCATCAAAGCATACAAACATAAAAAGCGATTGAACTTAAAAAACAGGTCAATAAATATTTTAATTTTAAAAAAAGTATATTTACGAAACGATTAAAAAAAATATTATGAAGAATCAAACTTACGCTAATCACCGTCGATTTGTCCCGGGTTTTCATTATGTCGCCTTTCTCGGAATCATTTTACTGTTGATAGGATCAATAGTCAACCTGATAAATTCGAGCCATGAGAATCTGTATTCTGCATCCCTTATTGTTTTGGTTTCAGTATTGTTGATCTTTATCGCTTTCTTTGCCCGTTCTTTTGCCCTCAAGGCTCAGGACAGAGCAATCCGTGCCGAAGAAAACTTCAGATATTATATGATGACAAAAGAGACCCTGCCAGAAGAATTAAGCATGCGTCAAATCATTGGCCTTCGATTCGCGTCTGACGAGGAGTTTATCGCCCTGGTAAAAACAGCCGTAAAAGACAAGTTGTCTGAAGATGACATCAAGAAATCCATTAAAAAATGGAGAGGAGACTATTACCGGGTGTAAAAGAGATCCTGATTACAACGGGTTTGCATTAAAGGTATCCCCCTGGCTCAGGTCTCCGGTAGTGAAGCCCTTTTTAAACCATCTGATGCGCTGCTCTGAAGTACCGTGTGTAAAAGAATCCGGCACTACCCTGCCTGTTGATTGTTCCTGCAGCCGGTCATCACCTATGGCGTAAGCAGCATTCAGGGCTTCCTCAAGATCGCCCGACTCCATCATTTGGCTCATTCGCTGTGAACGATTGGCCCAGACACCTGCAAGAAAATCGGCCTGAAGCTCAAGTCTTACCGAGTATTGGTTGTATTCCTTCTTTGACAGTTCCCCTCTCAGTTTTTGTACCTGATCTGTAATACCCATCAATTTCTGGACATGATGACCTACTTCATGCGCAATCACATAAGCTTGGGCAAAGTCACCAGGCGCATTCAGTTTCTTTTCCATATCTTCAAAAAAACTAAGGTCCAGGTATAGTTTTTCATCCCCCGGGCAATAAAAAGGTCCAGTGGCACTGGATGCAGATCCACAGGCCGAGGAGACGGAACCTGTAAAAAGAACCAGTGTCGGCTCTCTGTAATTCTCGAGTAATCCGTTCCATACATCTTCGGTATTGGCCAGAATAACAGCACTGAATTCAGCCATTTCATTTTCTTCAAGTGTACCCTGATAGGGAACAGAAGATTCTGTAGGATTATTGCCCCCCAAAAAAAACTGTCCCAATAAACTCAGCGGATTGTTACCTGTGAAAAAAGAAAATGCCAGAAACAGGCCCACAATGACAAGTCCCGTTTTTGAAAACAATAGTTTTATCAATGGTCCGATGAGCATCGGATTGAATCCGCCGGCACCCCTTCCAGATCCGGACTGTCCCCTTCGGTCTTCAATATTTGAACTTTGACGTTTTCCTTTCCACTTCATATGGCTACATGATTAATTCATATCGATTCTCCCGTTAAATTTAATGAAAATTACCATGCCTAAAAAAAATGATCCTGTACGCGATCCCTTTTCTCAAAACTAATTTTATATATTTATCCATTACACTATAAAAGATGATCACTGTTTTTCGAAAAATCCGTAACCTGCCTGCCGGCAAGGCAGGAAAAATGGCAGATGACAACAGGCCTGTGAAATACATGAGATATGCCATTGGAGAGATATTACTGGTCGTCATTGGTATACTCATCGCCCTGCAGGTCAATAACTGGAATGAAGAAAGGAT
>CBDUAP010000003.1:0-37201 GCA_965365165.1 uncultured Flavobacteriaceae bacterium | reverse complement strand
CGAATTCACGGTTACTTTTAAACCCAGTTCCATCATTCTTTTCAAGGGATGCTCTTTAAGATCAGGGACCACCTGAAGGGCTTTATTGGATAAAGGGCAAACGGTGAGTGCCATATCCCGGTTGATGATTTCAGCTATCAGATCAGGGTCCTGAAGGGCATTGTTTCCGTGGTCAATTCTTTTGATGTTTAAAATATCAATGGCTTCCCAGACATAATCTGCGTTGCCTTCTTCTCCTGCATGAGCCAAAGCGATATAGCCTTCACCGACCGAAGCTTCGAATACTTTTTTAAATTTGGAAGGCGGATTTCCCTTTTCTGAAGAATCAAGTCCTATTGCCGTGATGTATTCTTTAAATGGAATGGATTCTTTCAGGGTGGCAAAAGCAGCCTCTTCTGAAAGGTGTCTGAGGTAACTCATGATCAGTAATGAGGAAATCCCTAAATTTCTTTGGGCATCCTGACAGGCACTATAAATACCCTTGATAACTGTTTCAAAAGATACACCTCTTTCCGTATGGGTTTGCGGATCAAACATGATCTCTGTGTGCCTGACGTTTTGTTCGGCACATTTTTTAAGATAACTGTAGGTCAGATCATAAAAATCCTGTTCCCTGATCAACACCTGTGCACCCTGGTAATAGATATCCAAAAAATCCTGCAGACAGTCAAACTCGTAGGCTGCCTCGATCTCTTCGACAGATGAAAAAGGAATTGAAATCTTGTTTCTTTTCGCAATATCGAACATCAATTTTGGTTCAAAAGTACCTTCTATATGAAGATGTAATTCGGCTTTGGGCAATCCCCTGATAAATTCTTCCATAACACAAAAATAAGGATTAAAATTACAATCTTTTTTGCTAATTCCTGTCATTTTATAAAGCTGCCAGGAAGGCCCTTGAGATGGATCTTGAAAGGATCGAAATACATGCTTTGAATCGAAGCAAGAATAAAACGTTCTTTTCAATTGAAATAATTATCTTTGCAAGCCTAAATACAACCTTTAAGAAAATAAAATTATGCCTGGATTTGAGTTATTTGGAAACGAAGAACGCAAGGAACTGAACGATGTTCTGGAAAATGGAGTTTTAATGCGCTATGGTTTTGACGGAATGAGAAATGGTCATTGGAAAGCCAAAGAGCTGGAACAGGAAATAGAAACCAGGTTTGGAGTAAAACACGCTCAGCTTACCAGCAGCGGAACGACAGCGTTGAATGTTGCCCTCGCCGTAATGGGTGTGGGTGCCGGAGATGAAGTCATCATGCCATGTTTTACTTTTGTCGCAAGTTTTGAATCGATTATTGCATCAGGTGCTACTCCTGTATTGGTTGATATTGACGATACCCTGACCTTAGATCCTAAAGCCGTTGAAGCAGCGATCACCCCACGAACAAAGGTGGTCATGCCGGTACATATGTGCGGATCAATGGCTGAACTGGATAGTTTGAAGGCAATTTGCGACAAGCATAATTTATATTTATTGGAAGATGCCTGCCAGGCTTTTGGTGGATCGTATAAAGGTAAAATGCTGGGTACAATTGGCGATGCCGGAACATTTTCATTTGATTTTGTAAAAACCATCACCTGTGGAGAGGGTGGTGCACTGATCACTAATAATAGTGATTATGCAGTTTGGGCAGATCAGTATACAGATCATGGTCATGACCACCAGGGCAATGACCGAGGAGCAGAAACACATCCGGTCTTGGGATATAATTTCAGGATTTCAGAATTGCACGCTGCTGTTGGTTTGGGACAGATCAGAAAAATGGATGATTTTATAAAGATTCAAAAAAGAAATCATGGTATTATCAAGGCTGCACTGAGCGAAATTCCAGAAGTTACTTTCAGAAGGATTCCTGATCCTGAAGGAGACAGTTGCGGCTTCTTAAACTTTTTCATGCCTACGGCTGAATTGTCAGATAAGGTGGTTGATGCGTTTAAAGCCCACGGAATTGATGGTTACTGGAATTATTTTAACAACAACTGGCACTATATCAGGCGGTGGGAGCATTTAAAAGAAATAAAAAGTCTTTTTCCCTTGTCGGATTCGGTCAAAAAGGGTCTTCAAACAATAAGCAAGCAAAATTTCGACCAGTCTGATGCGCTCATTTCAAGAAATATATCTTGTTTGATCAAATTGTCCTGGACCGAGGAAGAAGTTAAAGACAGGGCTGCAAGAATGGTTGCAGCGATTAAATCAGTACTTTAATCAGATATGAAGATTATTGCAATGATACCGGCGCGTTATGGTGCCACCAGATTTCCTGGCAAGCTCATGGCAGATCTCGGGGGGAAACCCGTTATCGTAAGAACCTATTTGGCTACTTTGGCCACAGGATTGTTCGATGAAGTATACGTCGTTACAGACAGTGAAATCATCAAGGATGTCATTGAAAAAGCCGGGGGACAAGCCATTATGAGCCTGAAAGAGCATGAATGTGGATCGGACAGAATCGCAGAAGCAGTTGAAGATCTCGATATCGATATTGTGGTGAATGTCCAGGGAGATGAACCCTTTGTTAAAAAGGAGCCTTTGCAGGCGGTTATAGATGTTTTTAAGGGAAACGATGCTGACATGATCGATCTGGCTTCCCTTATGCAGGAGATTACAGACTGGAAAGATATTACGGACCCTAATTATGTAAAAGTAATCGTTGACAAAGATAATTTTGCTCTTTATTTTTCAAGATCGCCAATTCCTTATCCCAGGGATAAGACGGCAGGCGCAAGATACTTTGAGCACATTGGTGTTTACGCTTTTAGAAAGCAGGCCATTATAGACTTTTACCATTTACCCATGAGACCTTTGGAAGCAACCGAGAAGGTGGAGTGTATTCGGTATCTTGAGTATGGCAAAAAGATAAAAATGGTCGAAACAAGTTATATGGGCATAGAGATTGATACCCCCGAGGATCTTGCTAAGGCGGCGAAGTTTATTAGAGATTAGAATTTGATTAAAAAAACAAAAAAAACAGGATTATGAGTTTTAGAAACTTTCCAATGGTTCCAAGAGTCGTTTTTGGAAGAGGCAGTTTTAACCAATTGGGCGAAATTTTAGAACCCCAGAGGAAAAGTGAAGGTGCACCGTTCATTTTTCTCGTGGATGATGTATTCAAGAACAAGGAATCCGTGATTTCAAGAATACCTTTGAGAAACCTTGATAAAATCATTTATATCAGCGCCGATGAAGAACCTAAGACGATCTATGTTGACCGCATAAGGGATGAGATCAATAAGGAATTTGGTGAGACCCCTTCCGGTATAATCGGAATAGGAGGAGGCACCTTGCTTGACTATGCCAAGGCAGTGGCCCTGATGCTCACAAACCCGGGCTCTTCTGCAGATTATCAGGGTTGGGACCTTGTCAAATTTAAAGGCGTTTATCACGTTGGTATTCCGACAATTTCCGGAACGGGTGCCGAAGTATCGAGAACTACGGTTTTGACAGGACCTGAAAGAAAACTGGGCATGAATTCTGATTATACGCCATTTGATCAGGTGGTCCTTGACCCTGCACTGCTTGACGGAGTTCCAAAAAATCAGTGGTTTTATACCGGTATGGATTGTTATATTCACTGTATTGAATCATTAACGGGAACCTATTTGAATGCTTTCAGTCAGAGTTATGGTGAAAAGTCCCTTGATCTCTGCAGGGAGGTATATTTGGAAAAAGACAGCATTGATGAAGATTCTCAGGATAAATTGATGATGGCTTCCTGGCACGGAGGAATGAGTATTGCCTACTCCCAGGTGGGAGTTGCCCATGCAATGAGCTATGGTTTATCTTATTTGCTGGGTACCAAGCACGGGATAGGGAACTGTATCGTATTTGATCAATTGGAGGAGTTCTATCCTGAAGGAGTAAAAGAGTTCAAGCAGATGGTCGTAAAGCACGGGGTGGACATTCCTAAAGGACTTTGCAAGAACCTGTCGGATGAACAATTTGATACAATGATCAATGTGGCGTTGAGTTTGGTTCCCTTATGGGAGAACGCATTGGGGAAAGATTGGCAAAAAACAATTACGAGAGAAAAGTTAAGATCCATGTATGAATTGATGTAAAGAAACATCAGCAATTGATAAAAAATAATTAAAAAAGAAAAATTAGCATTATGGCCAGTATAAGACTATTCAAAAAGGAAGTAAATAATGTTTTGTCAGAAGTGATAGAACAATGTTATGAGTGTCAGCTTTCAGGAGATGACAAGACCTATGGTAAGGCAGAAAAGATCATCGAAGAAGCCATCACGACTTTCGACGAAATAATTGAAAAGTTGCACCAGGATGATATCGAGGATTACAAGTCTCATTTCAAAGGGTTGCGAAATGAACTGAATACAAAATATGAGAAATTATCAAAGGATATTTCCAAGTTAAAATCTTGATAATCAATATTTTGTAATTTTTAATTTTGAATTAAAAAAAAATTCGTTACTTTGTAATAAGTGTTCCTGAGAATGCGTTGTATATTTTGTAAAAAAAGATATTTATGGCAAGAGCAATATTAGATTACACCAAAACGATTTTGAAAAAAGTTAGTTTTGATGTCCATTTGTTTTGTAAGGAATTGAAAAAAGCTGTGAAAAGGTTGTTACCATTTGAAATTGAAGAATTAAGAATTTGGCTGTTGCAATTTACGGCAAACAAGCCAGAGCTTTACCCGAGTTTGGCACTCATTGAAAAATAACACTAGACCTCGACTGTTTTCTTGTTCAGTGGACTGATTATCTTTACATCCTGAAAGGTAATTGCTCCCCTTATGACTGCATCTATGGAGTTTTTTAAAGCTTCGATGAGTTGCATTTTCAGTTGTGCCTTATGATAGATCAGACTTACTTCTCTTGCAGGAACCGTATTTTCGAACTGTTTGAGGTATCGTTGGTCTTGTTGGGGAAGTTCCAGGGTATGCAGGTACGGGATGAGTGTCATACCCAAACCTTCCTTACTCAACTTGACCAGCGTATCTATGCTTCCACTTTCAAGTTGGAACTGACGTTGGTCCATAATATTTTTGTTCTTGCAAATATTGATGACACTGTTTGTAAAGCAATGCCCTTCTTCCAAAAGCAAGACATCATCAATATCCAAATCATCTTCTGAAATAAATTCCTTTTCGGACAAACGGTGGTCATCCGAAACAAATGCAACAAAAGGCTCGTAATATAATGGTCTTTCCTTGATTGCCTCATTTTCCAAAGGCGTTGCCGCAATGCCGGCGTCAAGGTGCCCGTCATTTAGTTTTTTGATGATTTCTTCTGTTGTCAATTCTTCAATTATCAATTTGACCTTGGGATACTTCTTTAAAAAACTTTTCAGGAAAAAAGGGAGTAATGTAGGCAGGATGGTAGGAATGATCCCGAGTTTGAATTCTCCTCCTATAAAGCCCTTTTGCTGATCAACGATATCATTGATCCGATTGCTTTCATCCACAATTAACCTGGCTTGCCTAATAATTTTTTCACCAATCGTAGTGAGTTCTATAGGTTTCTTTTTTCGGTTGAAAATGGTAACATCGAGTTCATCTTCCAGTTTTTGAATTTGCATCGATAGCGTGGGTTGCGTGACGTAACTGTGCTCAGCGGCCTGCGTAAAGTTTTTGTATTCTGCTACTGCCAGGACATATTTTAGTTGCGTAATCGTCATAGGTATCAATTTTTTTGATAAAGATATTAAAACTATCAATAAACCTGATCATATAAAACAATCAATTTTTCCGAAATTTGAATGAATTTAAAAACCTAGAAATGATGAGTAAAACTATGTTAGGATTGGACAGGAAAAAAGTAGAGGAATTAAACCTTAGTTTAAATGAGCTACTTGCAAATTTTCAAATTTATTACCAGAATTTAAGAGGTTTACACTGGAATATTAAGGGTAAATCATTTTTTGAATTACACGTTAAGTTTGAAGAACTTTATACAGATTCGCAAGAGAAAATAGACATGATCGCTGAGCGGATTCTCACTCTTGAAGGAACGCCTTTGCACACTTTTTCAGATTATGTGAAATTGGCCAAGGTGCCCGTTGGAAAAAATATTTCCGATGACATAGCATCTGTTGACCTGATTGTTAAATCTTTGACCAGGCTTCTTGAGATTGAACGAGAGATATTGATACAGTCAGAAGAGGCAGTTGATGAGGGAACAAATGCAATGATGAGCGACTTTATTGCTGAACAGGAAAAAACAGTTTGGATGATGAAGGCATGGCTATCATGATAAAAGAGAAAAAAAACACCCATCAGCTGATGGGTGTTTTTTTTTAGTACAAGTCCCAGAATTCCCTTTTTTTATTGAGTTCTTTCTCACTTTTTTCGTAATCTTCCACCTTTGTCACTTTAAGAAATGAGGGATGCTGTTCGATGGCATACTGCAGCTTTTCAACAATATCATCAATACTGTCTTTTTCATAATCAATATCCATGGGTTTTTTGATAACCATGGATTGTAAAATACCTCTTTTTTTGATCATCAGGCCTTTTTTGTCAAAAGACCTCCTGAAACCGTCAATAACTACGGGAATAACAATCGGTTTGTTTTGTCTTATAATATGAGCTGTGCCCCTTCTGATGGGTTTAAAGGGTGTTGTCGTACCCTGAGGAAATGTAATGACCCAGCCATCTTTCAAGGCCTTGGTGATATTGGAGACGTCCGACAATTTTACCTGTTTTTTGACTTCTTTCCCTTTTTCTCTCCAGGTTCTTTCTATAGAAATTGAACCCCCGTAGGCCATAATCTTTGGCAGTATACCGGCACGCATGGTTTCTTTCGCAGCCACAAAATAAATATTCAATTTGGGCTGCCACAAGTAGCCAACGTCCTTTATATTATCCACCCGTCCGCTCAAAGCCGCATTAAACACGTGCAACATGGCTGCAACATCAGCAAAATAGGTTTGGTGATTCGCAACGAAGAGGACATTGTTTTCCGGTAAGTCCCTGATGATTTCGGATCCTTCAATTTGTAATTCATTGAACCCCCGATACCTTCTGTGCGAGAATAAACCTAATATCCGGATCAAAGTTTTTTTAATAAAAAGACTATTTCCGAAGACATCTTTTTTAAATAAAGCCATTCTTAATTATTTGCGCAACAAACTTAAAAAAATTAATGTAGATTTTCTTTGATTAAGTCTTTAATTTCACTCAGCATCATTGCAGTCGCGCCCCAAACCGTCTGATTATTGAATCTGAAGCAAGGGACATCAATATTTTTCATATAACTAGTTGTCAGATTTTTAGTGGTTACCATGGAATCGTCTAAAAGGTCTGCCAATTTTACTTCAATGACTTGTTCCACTTCATGATTGGTAATAAATTCAGGCTTCCTTGTTGTAAACCCCAAATAGGGTCTTACCAAAAAATTACTGGGAGGAATATAGGTGTCAGTCAGTTTCGTTTTTATGATGACCTGATCCATGCTGACTCCAACCTCTTCGTATGTTTCACGCAAGGCGGTTTTTTTAAGACTTTGATCGCTTTCTTCAAATTTACCTCCCGGAAAACTTATCTGCGCAGCATGAGTTCCCTGGTAATTGGCTCTCAATGTCAATAAAAACAAGGTTTCATTTTTATTTCCCGGGTAAAAAAGTGCCAATACGGCCGCCCTTTTTATTTCTTTATTTTGAATTTCGTCAAGATTAGGCATCTGCCTTTCTTTCGGGATCATTTTTAAATGAGACCTGACACCGTTTCTTTCTGACCGATTGAGCTTTGAAATCAAAGATAAAAAGTGATCAAATTCCATAGAAAAGTAATATTTTTACAAATGCGAATTTACAATTATTCCTTCAACCTGTGAATATGGTTTAGAATGGGAAAAATTTTTAAATGAAGAATCCATTCGAGATGTTTTCGAATCTTGAAACAGTTAAGTTTAGTTGATTTTAATTGTAAGTAATAATGAACCTCACGACTTTACTAGTCTAAAAAATAAATATGAATATAGGAATAGTTTGTTATCCAACCTACGGTGGAAGTGGTGTTGTAGCCACTGAACTTGGAATGTCCCTGGCTCAAAAAGGCCACCAGGTTCACTTTGTTACATCACACCAACCGGTTAAATTAAATTTTCTGAACCACAACCTTCATTTTCATGAAGTGTTTGTTGAAAATTATCCTTTATTTCATTATCAGCCTTACAATCTGGCTCTGTCAAGCAAGTTGGTCGAATCTGTTCAGAAATACAAGCTCGATCTTTTGCACGTACACTATGCCATACCGCATGCCTATGCGGCTTATATGGCCAAGCAGATGCTCAAAGACATTGGCATAGATATTCCTATAGTGACAACCCTGCACGGAACAGATATTACCCTGGTAGGGAGCCATCCTGTTTATAAGCCTGCAGTTGAATTCAGTATCAACCATTCTGATGTGGTCACCACGGTTTCCCAGAGTTTGAAAAAAGACACTTTAAGGCTTTTCAACATTAAAAAGGAGATAGAGGTTATTTATAATTTTATTGATTTTGAAAAAATAGAGGCCCTTGAAAATGATGATTGCATGAGAGATACCCTGGCTTCATCAGGAGAGAAAATATTGACTCATGTCAGTAATTTAAGACCGGTGAAAAGAATACTTGACGTCATCAGGATTTTTGATAAGGTGCAAAAACAAATACCTTCCAAGCTTATTCTGGTTGGGGACGGCCCAGATAAAGAAAAGGCGGACCTGCTGGCTAAAGAACTGGGAATAAAGGAAAAGATCCTATTTTTGGGTAAAAGTGACGAGATCAGAAAAATTCTCTGCCTTACAGACCTGTTTCTTTTACCCTCTGAAACCGAAAGCTTTGGCTTGGCTGCACTGGAAGCCATGGCAGCTAAAACACCGGTTATTTCAAGTAATACAGGTGGTTTGCCCGAGGTAAATGTCAATGGTGTGACCGGATTTTTGAGCAATGTTGGAGATATTGATGACATGGCAAAGAATGCGATTTACATTCTTGAGGACGAAGGACGTCTACAGGAATTTAAAAATAATGCTTACAAGTCATCCCGACAGTTTTCAATTGACAAGATCCTCCCCAAATATGAAGAAATGTATAGGCGCGTCATTAAAACAGGAATTTAGTCGAGCCTGAATCCTAGGTTTTATTTTTGCATATAGTACCTGAAACCTTCTTTTACGAGTTGCGGATCGATTTGCACATCCATATGACATTTTTCCATGTCTTCCAGTAGTACAAAATTGACTTTTCCACTCACGTTCTTTTTGTCGTATTTCATCAGTTCAATGATTTTATCAAGGTCCTGCTGTTCAATTGTGATGTCACCATAAAAGCGTTGTACGAATGTTTTCAGTTCATGTGTAAGTTCAAGGGGGAAACTGTATAGTTTCACAGAATAATATAATTCGATGATCATGCCTACTGCGATCGCTTCTCCATGGGTTAGATTCGGTTTTGAAGTGGATTCAAGAAAATAGGATTCTATTGCATGTCCTGCGGTGTGCCCGAAATTTAAGGATTTTCGAAGGTTGTTTTCAAGCAGGTCCTGAAGCACCACATTATTTTTGATCTCTATGGATCTGTGAATTAAATGGGTAATTTTTTTGAGGTCTATGTCCGTAAAGTTCTGAATGTGTTTCCACAACTGCTTGTCAAAAGTAAAGCCGTACTTAATGATTTCGGCCAAGCCAGACTTCATTTCTCTTTTCGAAACCGTCGTTAAAAAATCCATATCAATCAGTACCATTTCCGGGTTGCTGAAAAGTCCTATCTGGTTTTTCAAAACATCCAAATCCACACCTGTTTTTCCACCAACAGATGCATCGACCATACTAAGTAGTGTGGTGGGTATATTAATGAAATTAATGCCTCTTTTAAAAGTCGAGGCAACAAAACCTCCCATGTCTGTGATTACACCGCCGCCCAGGTTGATCATCAGGGATTTTCGGTCTGCACCCAACGCTGATAAACGATTCCAAAGAAAATTGCAGGTATCAATATTTTTAAAGGCTTCGCCAGCCTTGATCTCAATAATTTCAAGGTTCAGATTAAAATTTGCTTTGTCAAGAAAGCCTTTCAAACAGTATTTTTTTGTGTTGGAATCGACCAATACAAAAATTTTCGAACAAAAATTTTTCTCCAAGTATTCATGCAAAGCAGCATATGCATTATCCTGAAAATGCACGTAATAATTGGTAGATAATATTGAGGTCATAAAATTGAACTTTTATGATGCAAATAACGGTGAAATATTTGAAAAAAATAAATCACACTAAGTATCTTTGTACAAAATAAAAAATACATGGATCATCTTTTTAATAATACTGAAGTAGCCTTTAGTTTAAAATCGGATTCAGAGCTTGAACGCGCCTATTTTCTGTTCCGCTTGATCAAAAGTGAACCCTTGGTTAAAATTGGCACTGCCGTAACAAAATTTGCCTTGAAATCATCCCTTCCTGTTGAGGGATTGATCAGGGCCAGTGTTTTTGATCATTTCTGCGGGGGAGTCAGTGAAAAGGATTGTTTGCCTATCATTGATAAAATGTTCAGTAAAGGCGTATATTCTGTTTTGGACTATTCCGTTGAAGGCAAGGAGGAAGAGGAACAATTTGACAGGGTTATGGAAAAATCCTTATCTCTGATTCAGTTCATAAAGGAAAAAGAGGCCTTGCCATTTGCTGTTTTTAAACCCACCGGTTTCGGAAGGTTGAAAATATACCAGAAGGTATCTGAAAATGCTGTTTTGAGTGAGGATGAGAAGCTGGAATGGCAGCGTGTTTTAGATCGTTATGATCGTGTGGCCAAGGCGTGTTTTGATGAGGGAGTTAGCTTGTTGGTTGACGCCGAAGAAAGCTGGATGCAAGATGCGGCAGATGATATTCTGGAGTCTTTAATGGAACAATACAACAAGGAGGAAGTCATTATATTCAGCACCTTGCAATTATACCGCCATGACCGAATGGATTATTTGAAAAAGTTACATCAACGGGCCCGTGAAAAAGGGTTTAAAATAGGAATGAAACTTGTTCGGGGTGCCTATATGGAAAAAGAAAGGGAAAGAGCTCAAATTAAAAAATACCAAGATCCTATTTGTGCGACCAAGGCCATGACGGATGATAATTTTAATGCAGTTTTGGACTATATGTTTGAAAATTTGGATGACATGGCCATTTTTTGTGGTACACACAATGAAGAAAGTTCATATCTTTTCATGGATAGGATCAATAAATCTGACTTTTCCAAATCAGACCCAAGATTGTGGTTTGGCCAACTCTACGGAATGAGTGATCATATTTCCTTTAATCTTGCAGCACAAGGATTCAATGTGGCAAAATACCTTCCTTTTGGGCCGGTAAAAGACGTGATGCCTTACCTGATCAGAAGGGCCGAAGAAAACACATCCGTTGCAGGGCAAACCAACCGTGAACTGGATCTGATCAGCAGAGAGAAGAAGCGTAGAAAAGTTTAGATGTCGACAAGGAATATTTCTATTAATATTTATTGGACCATGCTTGTCCTGTTGGGCATGGATGCCTATGTTTATTTTGCTTTGCAAAAGAGCATTCGCAGGCACAAATGGAAGCATCTTTTGTTCTTTCTTTACTTTCTGGCCGTATGTATGGGGTATATCGGATTTTACTTTCTGTACACCACGTTTATGTTTAAACCCCTTCAGGTCAGCCTTACACAGAATTTATTTATCGGTTTTTTCTTTTCTTTTTTTGTATTTAAATTATTGCTCATCCTCTTTTTCTTGTCAGAGGACCTGATAAGACTTTTAAAACTCCTTTTTTTGTATTTTTTGAATATATTCAGAAAGGAAAAAGTTCAGCACACGACAAACAGCAGAAGAAAATTTATCAGGCAAACCGGGTTGATCTTTGCGTCAATACCATTTACGTCTATGCTTTTCGGAATTACCGGGGGTAAGTACAATTTTAAGGTGAATAAGATAAAGCTATCTTTTAAAAAACTGCCGAAGGCTTTTAACGGATATAAAATTGTTCATATTTCGGATATCCATGCAGGAAGTTTCGACAGCAGGGATGCCATTCAGGAAGGTGTTGAGCTGGTCAATCAACAAAATGCAGATTTGATTTTATTCACCGGGGACCTTGTTAATAATGACTCGCGGGAGATCCTGCCTTTTATGGAGGATTTTAAAAAACTGCGTGCCCCTGATGGGATTTTTTCAATTTTGGGAAATCATGATTATGGGGATTACAAAAAGTGGGATACTGAGCAAGATAAAAAAGACAATATGCAATTGCTTTATGATTATCAGGAGGAATTGGGTTTTACCTTGTTGAACAATGAGAATGCAACAATTCGCAAGGAGGATGGAGAAATTGGAATTTACGGTGTTGAAAATTGGGGAAATCCACCCTTTCCCCGAAAAGGAGATCTCGATATGGCTCTCAAAGGAAGCGATTCTCAGGGATTCAAGATCCTGATGACCCATGACCCGACGCATTGGGATAAAAAAGCGGTTGAACATCCTGTTCATTTTGACCTGACCCTATCCGGTCATACGCATGGGATGCAGCTTGGCATAGAAATCCCCGGATTTAAATGGTCTCCCATTAAATATATTTACCCGCAATGGGCCGGTCTTTATGAAAAAAAAGGTCAGTTATTATATGTCAACAGGGGTTTTGGTTTTCTCGGCTTTCCTGGTAGGGTAGGTATTTGGCCTGAAATAACCGTATTTGAATTGGAACGAAAGAAATAAAAAACTATGTTTAAACTATTTGGAGGAACAAACAAATCAGAACCTGAGAACGGAAAGGATTTGAAAATAGAACTTTTTGATACCGATCAGTGGTCAAGATTGTTGGCCGAATCTGAAAACCAGCTGGTCTTTATCTTTAAGCACAGTAGCAGGTGCGGGACAAGTTCCATGGTATTGAGAAGATTCGAAAAACAAATGCAGGAAAGGGAACAGCCTTATTACTTTCTTAATATTTTCGCCAACAGGAACATATCTGACTTGATTGCTGAATCCTTGGATGTGAGGCATGAATCACCCCAATTGATCTTAATAAAACAAGGAAAGGTCTTCAAACATGCATCCCACTATGGAATTTTAGGCCTCCTGGAGTGAGTGTCTTCCTGAGTCAGGCGTTCTTTTCAAAAGGCACATAAGCTTTTTTAACTTTTCCCTTACATTCTCCGAAACCAAGCCTGACTTCGTTATTTTGACAGAACCCTCTCATGATCACAGTATCGCCGTTTTGGATAAATTTTCTTTCTGTACCATCATTCATTTTGACGGGGTTTTTGCCTGCCCATGTCAACTCAAGCATCGAGCCAAAGCTTTTTTTGTCCTTTCCCGAAATTGTTCCGCTTCCATAAAGGTCTCCGGTGCGAACATTACATCCGTTGACGGTCTGGTGTGCCAATTGTTGTGAAATGCTCCAATAAAGGTTCTTGAAGTTGGTGACACTCACCAAAGTTTCTTTTTCCTTTTTGGGTTTAATTGAAGTCTCGATTTGAATATCGTAGCTTGATTCTCCCTCTTCAGCTAAATAGGGCAGGGGTGCCGGAACCTGATCAGGTCCTTCTGTTTTAAATGGCTCAAGAGCATCCAGCGTGACGATCCATGGTGAAATTGTCGTTGCAAAACTTTTTCCCAGAAAGGGGCCCAGTGGTACATATTCCCATTTTTGCAGATCTCTTGCGCTCCAGTCATTCATCAATACCATACCAAAAATATAATCCCTGGCATCAGTCAGAGGGATCGATTTTCCCAATTTGTTTGCGTCAGTTGTTATAAATGCCATTTCGACTTCAAAATCCAATAATTTAGAAGGGCCAAAAACTGGCGATTCAGCACCAGGAGGCATGGTTTGACCCATAGGTCTCCTGATCTTTGTTCCTGATACAACAATTGAGGAAGCCCTTCCGTGGTAACCTACCGGTAAGTGAAGCCAATTCGGGAACAGGGCATTTTCAGGATCGCGAAACATGCTTCCAACATTCATCGCATGATCCTTACTGGAGTAAAAATCGGTATAATCTCCGATTTGAACAGGTAAGAGCATTTCGACCTGGTCCATCTCAAAAATCACTGTATCACGGTGTGCTTTTTGATCTCGCAGTTTAGGGTTGGTCTGGTCAAAAATATCAGCAATACGGTTTCTAACCAACCGCCAGGTCATTCTTCCGTCGGCTATGAAATCATTTAGGGTGTCCTGCATAAAGATATCATCTGTAAGGGGTATGCCTTCAAAATAGCCCAGCTGGTGCAGGGCCGCCAGGTCGATGGCATAATCTCCGATTCTGGTCCCAATTGTCGTGATGTCATCCCGTGTTAAAAAAACACCAAAGGGAATATTCTGTATCGGAAAATCGGAATTCTTATTCACATCTAACCAGGATTTACGGTTTGGATTGTTAGCAGTTATCTTCATGATTTTTGAGAATTTAATAAAAAATTATCTTTAATTTGGGAATACTGTGATTCCTATTCAAATATATAAGTTTCTTCCTATTTGAAGAATGAATTTACTACTTTTGTCATCATATTTAACATTATAATAAAATCTATATTCATGCACCGAGATCAAATAATTTTTGACCTGATTAAAGAGGAAAAGAAAAGACAAACCAATGGTTTGGAATTAATAGCTTCAGAAAATTACGTAAGCGATCAAGTAATGGAAGCAGCAGGGTCTATTCTTACCAACAAATATGCCGAAGGTTATCCCGGCAAGCGCTATTATGGCGGATGTGAAATTGTTGATCAGGTGGAACAAATAGCCATTGACCGGGCCAAAGCCCTATTCAATGCCGAATATGTTAACGTGCAGCCCCATTCAGGATCTCAGGCAAACACCGCAGCCTTTCAGGCCGTGCTGAAGCCTGGAGATATGATTTTAGGTTTTGATCTATCCCACGGAGGACACCTGACACACGGTTCTCCTGTTAATTTTTCAGGTAAATTATATAAAACTGCATTTTATGGTGTTGAAAGGGAAACAGGTGTTCTGAATTACGATAAGATTCAGGAAAAGGCGACCGAGGTTAAGCCACAATTGATCATTGCAGGTGCTTCTGCTTATTCCAGAGATATTGATTTTAAAAGGTTCAGGGAGATTGCAGACAGTGTAGGAGCGATGCTCCTGGCAGATATTTCGCATCCCGCAGGATTGATTGCCAAGGGTATTCTGAACGATCCTATTCCTCATTGTCATATTGTGACGACAACGACCCACAAAACCTTGAGAGGACCTCGTGGAGGGATAATTATGCTCGGTAAGGATTTTGAAAATCCTTTTGGAGAAAAAACTCCGAAAGGTAAAGTGAAAATGATGAGTGCCTTGTTGAATTCTGCTGTATTTCCGGGTATACAAGGTGGACCGCTGGAGCATATCATTGCTGCCAAGGCTGTTGCGTTTGCAGAAGCACTGGAGGATGAGTTTCTCAACTATCAGATTCAAGTGAAAAAAAATGCTGCGGCTTTGGCCAAAGCTTTCGTCGATAAAGATTACCACATTATTTCGGGAGGTACAGACAACCATATGATGCTGATTGACCTGAGAAATAAGAATATTACGGGAAAAGAGGCTGAAAATGCCCTTGTCAAGGCAGACATAACGGTCAATAAGAACATGGTTCCTTTTGACGATAAATCCCCTTTTATTACTTCAGGGATCCGTATAGGATCTGCAGCCATTACAACAAGAGGACTGACAGAGTCTGACATGGGCCTAATAGTTGACCTGATCGATGAAGTCATTATGAATTTTGAGGACGCCTCAGTTTTGGAAATGGTAGCGGAAAAGGTGAATGCCCTAATGCAAAACAAACCGCTTTTTGCAGGGGCCTGAATAATTTTATGATAATAGTCAGTTAATCTCGAAGTGATTTACAGTATTTTTACGTGTAAAACTCTTCAGGTATGGGATTGCATTCTGTAAAGGCAATTGAAAGTTTAAGGGAGCGAAAGGATTTTTTATATCATTTATTGAATGATTTAGAGGCCTTGGAATTGATGCTGGAGAGGGATGTTTTTGAAAAAGGAATTCAGAGGGTGGGGGCCGAACAGGAATTATGCCTTGTTGATAAAAACTATTTGCCTTCAACCAATGCCTTAAAGATTCTTGAAAAGATCAATGATCATCATTTTACCACCGAACTGGCCCTTTTCAATTTGGAGATCAATATGGATCCCGTACCATTAAAGGGTAACTGCTTTTCAGAGATGGACCGGGTGCTGACCCAATTGCTTCTGAAAGCAGACAAGACTGCCCGGAGTGTTGATGACAACAAAGTTATTCTTACCGGTATTCTTCCGACGCTGAGAAAAAAGGACCTGATTTTTGACAACATTACCCCTTTTAAAAGGTACAAGGTCATGAATCAGATCTTAAAAGAGATCAGGGGCGATGACTTTATGCTCAAGATTAAGGGGGTAGATGAGTTGATCCTGAATCATAAATCCATTTTATTTGAGGCCTGCAACACTAGTTTTCAAATGCACCTTCAGGTCCCTATGGATCAAATTGTTGACAAGTATAATTGGGCCCAGGTTATAGCGGGTCCGGTCATGTCAATAACTGCCAATTCTCCGTTATTGCTGGGCAGGGAATTGTGGAGTGAAACCAGGATTGCTTTGTTTCAGCAAAGTGTTGATCTTAGAAACCGATCTTATTTGTTGCGTGAACAAAAGCCACGGGTTTCATTTGGAACGGCATGGATAAAGGAATCAGTAATTGAACTTTATCAGGATGATATAACGCGTTATACGCCATTGCTGACAACCGATTTTGACGAAGATGCCCTGGCGGTTCTGGAGCAGGGAAACATTCCTAAATTGAAAGCTATTAATGTACATAACGGGACCATATACAGATGGAACCGACTGTGCTACGGGCAAAGTAACGGGGTTCCGCATATGAGGATCGAAAACAGGTATATTCCGGCAGGGCCAAGTGTAAAAGACCAGGTAGCGAACACTGTTTTTTGGGTGGGATTGATGATGGGAATGCCCGATAAATATAAAAATGTGCAAAACTTAATTCCCTTTAAAGATGTAAAAGGAAATTTTATCAACGCTTCTAGAACCGGAATCAATACCTTCTTTAACTGGTTCGGAAAGGGGATTTCGGCCAAAAGACTGATTCTTACAGAATTATTGCCCATCGCTTATCAGGGTCTGGTAAAGTGCAACATTTCCAAAGAAGACATCACTTATTATCTGAACATCATAGAAAAAAGAGCAGAGACCAGAAACACAGGGGCTGAATGGATTAAAAACAGCAACCGGCAGTTAACAAACCATATGACAAAAGACGTCGCCAATGCGACATTAACGGCACATATGTATCACAATCAGCAGGAAGGCAAACCAGTGCATGAATGGCAAATCGCAAAAGACAATGGTTTGCTCCACATGGATGTTAAATATTCCAAACTGGATAAATTTATGACGACGGAGGTTTTTGTCGTTAAAGAAAATGATTTGGTGGAGCTTGTGTCCAAAATAATGGAATGGCGCAATATTCATCATATTCCGGTAGTGAATGACGATAATAAAGTAACAGGTATCATAACCGACAAGAATGTAAAGACACTTCCGGGCACTGATCAAAAACTCGTTGTAGCAAAAGATATTATGGTCGAAAATATAATAACCGTAGATGCTGATACCTCCATTGAACAGGCCAACAGGATCATGATTGAAAATAAAATTGGTTGTTTGCCCATATTGGAGTTGGGTGAGCTGGTTGGAATACTCACCAAGAATGATTTAAATAAATTACTCCGGAGTTAAATAGAATGGACAGATCAGCAGGTAGCTCAAATAAAACATATGATTACACCAAAAGGGTTTTAGGTGAATTCTATGGTGTAAATCAAAGTCCTACCGTTGTTGTGTTTGCAGGAATTCATGGTAATGAAAAGGCTGGTGTTAAAGCCATTAAAAGCGTTTTAGAGAAAATTACAGAGAGTCACATGCGCTTTGATGGCAATCTGTATTTTGTATTGGGAAATATCAATGCCCTGAATAAACATGTGCGATTTGAAAAAGTGGACCTGAACCGGATATGGCGTAATGAGAACCTGCAAGCCCTTAAAATTAAAAGGGGAGACTTGTCTTCAGAAACCAGAGAGCAATATGATATTTTTGAAATTATTAAAAATATATTGCATAAGGAAAAAGGTCCTTTTTATTTTCTGGACCTTCATACGACCTCGGCTTCTTCCGTTCCATTTATAACCATCAGTGATTCCCTGAATAACAGAAAATTTTCTTCCAATTTCCCCATACCCGTGGTTTTGGGTATTGAGGAATACCTGGACGGACCATTACTGACCTTTATCAATGAATTTGGACATGTTGCCCTTGGTTTTGAGGGAGGAGCTCATGATGATCCCGTTTCGGTCATCAATTGTGAAGCATTTATATGGAAGGCACTGGTGCATTCCAAATGTTTGGAAAAAGAGCAGATAAAAAACTTTGAACAGTACCAGTTGGTGTTCACCGAAAGTTGTTGTAAATACCAGTTTTTTGGTATCAATTACAGGTACAAGTTGCAGCCAGATGAATCATTTTTGATGGAAAAAGGTTTTGAGAACTTTGAGCCTATCAAAAAAGGCCAGGTTTTGGCGAACAGTAATGGAAAGGTGATCAGGGCGCATCGTTCTGGGCGCATATTTATGCCCCTGTACCAGGAATTGGGTGAAGAGGGGTATTTCATTCTGCATAAAATTTCCAACTTTTGGTTACAGGCCTCTATTGTTTTGCGAAAATTAAAACTGAATCAATTCTTAAGGCTCATTCCAGGCGTACGTCAGGAAAAAGGAAATAATTATACCTTGATCGTCGATCCGAGAATTGCACGGTTCATGGCCAAGGAAATCTTTCACCTTTTTGGTTACAGGCAGCAGATTTACAAAGATGATAAACTGCATTTTATCAAAAGGGACAGAAAAATAAAAGGGTTTGATTAAGTTTGTTCATTTGAGCCAGTGAACTTGATTGCGAAATAATTCCTGACAATCCCCAGGGCAAACTGACTTGCAATCTCATTGGCGAATTTTGGGAAATCAACATGCGCATTATCGTTTGAATGATCAGATATGGTTCTGATGATGGTAAAAGGCACTTTATATTCATGACAAACCTGGGCCACGGCGGCTCCCTCCATTTCTACGCACAGCACACTAGGCAATCCTTTCATAATGATATCAAGTTGTCTGGCGCTTGAAACAAACTGGTCTCCTGAGGCAATATCACCTAAGTGAATTTTAGGGGTGCCTATGCCAAGTGATTCAAGCGAGGTTTTTGGAATGTAATGTTCTATCTCATTCATGAATTTTTTGGTTGCCTCATACATCTGCCTCCTGGCCAACGGATCCGTTTGAAATGAAATTTTACCGAGCAGGGGAATTTCAAATCTGGCAACCAACGGACTGGCATCCATATCGTGCTGATAAAGCAATTCTCCTATAATGAGGTCTCCGATATTGATATGCCCTTGTGCAGCACCGGCAACCCCGGTAAATATGATTTCATCAATTTCAAAATCGTTGATCAACTGGGTGGCGGTAGTTGCCGAGGCTACCTTGCCCCATCGTGAAAAAACGAGAATTACCTCCTGATCAAAAAGGCTTCCCTGGTAATAGGTCCGCATTCCTTTTTGAATTTTTTTACTTATCTGAAGCTGTTTTTGCAGGGCCTGAATTTCTTCTTTCATGGCACTGATGATTCCTATGCTCATTTTGATGAAAGGGTTTGTTGTGGCCGATTATATGATTTTACCATCTCTCATTTCCAGTTTTCTGTCAGCCATGTTGGCCAGTTCCTGATTATGCGTGACGATCACAAAAGTCTGTTCGAATTTTTCGCGCAGGGTAAAAAATAATTCATGCAAATTTTTGGACGAGGCAGTATCAAGATTTCCGCTGGGCTCATCAGCAAAGATTACATCCGGTTTATTGATCAAGGCCCTCGCCACAGCGACCCTTTGTTGTTCTCCTCCTGAAAGCTCGTTAGGCTTGTGATGTACACGTTCAGACAAACCCAAAAAGTCAAGTAGTTCCAAAGCTTCTTTTTCAACTATGCTTTTTTGGCGATTGGCAATAAACCCGGGGATACAAACATTTTCTATGGCCGTAAATTCAGGCAGCAACTGATGGAACTGAAATATAAACCCGATATGATTGTTTCTGAATTTTGATAATGCTTTGTCATTGAGGGTTTTAATATTGACATCATTGATTACAAGGCTTTCTGCAGAAGTTGGTTTGTCAAGGGTTCCAAGTATTTGCAGCAGGGTGGTTTTTCCGGCACCACTGGGGCCCACAATAGCAACGATCTCACTTTTTTTGATGTGCAGGTCTACGCCTTTCAGGACTTCTAATTCACCGTAGTATTTATGAATATTTTCAGCTTTGATCATGTTAAAAAAATATGCCGGTGAAAATACAATTTTTAAATGATTTATCAATATTCGAAAAAGTCAATCTGTGCCTTTTCATTTTTATGGTACAGGTGAGAAGTCTTCATTTTTGGGTTATTCCAGGATTCAAAAAAGGCCCGTCAGAAATGAAAAAAATAATAAGGTGCATACCCGTTTCTCATTTAAATACTTACTTTTGTAAACAACAAAATTTAAACGACTAATTAATGAACTTACACGAATATCAGGGAAAGGAAATTTTAAATAGTTTCGGCGTTAAGATTCAGCGAGGAATTGTTGCTGAAAACCATAAGAAAGCTGTTGATGGCGCAAAACAATTAAGCGCCGAAACCGGTACAAAATGGTGGGTTGTAAAGGCACAAATCCATGCCGGAGGACGTGGAAAAGGGGGTGGTGTAAAACTTGCCAAGAGCTTGGAAGAAGTTGAAAGTGTGTCAAAAAGCATCATCGGAATGATGCTCAAAACGCCTCAGACTCCGCCTGAAGGTAAAAAAGTGAACCAGGTATTGATTGCAGAGGATGTTTATTATCCGGGAGACAGTGAACCTGAGGAATATTATATGTCGGTTTTGCTGAACAGGTCTACGGGTAAAAACATGATCATGTATTCTACCGAAGGTGGAATGGACATTGAAACAGTGGCAGAAGAAACACCGCATTTGATCTTTACGGAAGAAATTGACCCGTCAGCAGGGTTATTGCCATTTCAGGCGAGAAAAATTGCTTTTAACCTCGGATTGTCAGGCAAGGCTTTTAAGGAAATGGTTCGTTTTGTGACCTCTCTTTATAAAGCTTATGTTGCTTCAGATTCATCTTTGTTTGAAATCAACCCGGTTTTAAAGACTTCAGATGACATGGTGTTGGCCGTAGATGCCAAGGTGACTTTAGATGATAATGCCCTTTTCAGGCACAAAGATTATTTGGATCTTAGGGATCTTCGCGAAGAGAATCCAATTGAAGTTGAAGCGAATGCCGTTGGTTTGAACTACGTTGACCTTGACGGAAATGTAGGATGTATGGTTAATGGAGCCGGACTGGCAATGAGTACGATGGATTTGATCAAACAATCTGGAGGTGAGCCTGCTAACTTTCTTGACGTTGGAGGTACGGCAGATGCTGAAAGAGTTGAAACCGGTTTCAGGATCATATTAAAGGATCCAAAAGTAAAAGCGATACTTGTCAATATTTTTGGAGGAATTGTGAGGTGCGACAGGGTGGCTCAGGGAATCGTAGATGCTTATAAAAACATGGGAGATTCAATAAAAGTACCTATTATCGTAAGATTGCAGGGAACAAATGCAGTTGAAGCGAAGCAGCTTATTGACAGTAGTGGCCTGGATGTTATTTCTGTTGTTGAATTCAAGGAAGCTGCAAACAAAGTGCAGGAAGTGCTCAGCTAAAAAAATCTTTTTAATATACCTATAAAGGACTGATCTGATCAGTCCTTTTTTTTTGATTCGTAAATCTCATTTGTCTATAGAAATGAATGATTTTATTTGAATTTTTATGATTCTGGCCGCCAAAGTACTTATCAGGACAAGAATATTTTGTTCAAATTATCTTTTTTTTAGTGTTTTTGGCATAATGGTTTTCCTCTAAGAGTGATCTCATAAATGATGAAAAAAAAATATAATTCAAAAATAATCCAGGGATTTTGAGAAATGCAAATAAATATATATAATATTTAAATAATTGATATTCAATAATATGCAATTAAATAATCTTCTGTTTTTGCCTTGAATTACAGCCTAACCATTTTCGGGGATATTTAAAATTCCCATTTTTATCTATTGTTTCATACAGATCTTCTGACCTACATTTGAACTATGGTTTTCAAGTGAAATCATACTTCTTTAACAAACGATAAAAATTTAACAATATAATATGGGATAAAATTACTTTCTGAAATCTTGGACAATTCAAATCAGCTAAACCTGACGAACCATCCTGTTCAAGTTCTCCATGGAAGAACACTTTACCTCTCTGTTGAATTTCTTTATATCTACAATTTTTCCTTTTTGAAATCAAATTCAAACTTTTGAATTACTAAGTATTAACATAAATATTTCAATTATGAAAAAGATAACTTTATTATTCGCCTTTAGTATTGTGAGCCTGATTGGATACGCTCAACAATCAAATGAAATTGCAAATTCGATTTCTGAAAATGTAAAACGTGAAATTGAATACATTATTGTACTGGATGATACCGAAGTAGACGGGAATATAAATAACTTGTTGAACGACAGTGACCTGTCTGAAAACATTCTCATGGATTTTCACGCTCATGAGCTGGCCCATGATGCTCCAGGTTCTATCGATATCGAAAGTAAATTTATTGAAGGTGCTTATTCTTATAATGAATATGCCTTGAATTATACAGGAGATCATAAAATTGATCTTTCATTAGGGGCCTGATCTAAGGAACCCCAAAAAGTTATCTTCCCAATCAAATAAAATAATTAATAATCGCTTTAAACACAAACACCATGAAAAAAATTGTATTCATTATCGCCATTGCTTTTACCGGTTTCACAACCTATGCCCAAGAAAATTTATCAAATCAGAAGGATCAAATTACCAAATATGTTACCACTTTTCCCAATGGAGACGAGGCCATAACCATCACAGATAAATCATCATCGAGTACTTTGAAACTAGCCTCTGCAGATGATTTCTATAAATATGAAATACTGGAATCTTCGAATCATGAGCTTGTTCACGGAGAAGCCAACAGGGGAAAGATCTGTGACATCGATAAGTCCAAACTGGAAGAAGGAACTTATACCTTAAAAGTATATACAGACGATTTTGTGATTACTTCTGACATCACTATCTCTGGTGGAGATGAGATTTTAAACGGTAGCGTCCAGTAAAAATAATATAACACTAAATCTAAAATATTATGAAAAAGATAATTTTATTATTCGCAATTGCCATGCTAAGTGTATCAACATTTGCACAGGCCGACATAAACAAACAGTCTGAAAGAGTTACCAAGTATGTTACGACCTTCCCGAATGGAGAGGAGGCAATTACCATCACCGATCGCTCAGCTTCTGATAATCTGAAGCTTGCTTCAGCAGATGATTTCTATAAATATGAAATTCTCGAACCATCAAATCATGAACTGGTTCATGGGTCAGACAATAGTGGAAAGGTATGTGATATTGACAAATCAAAACTGGAAGACGGCACTTATACCTTAAAAGTATACACAGATGATTTTGTAATTACCTCTGATATAACCATATCGAACCAGTTACAAGGTCAGCAAAATTCAGCTGTCAACTAGGAAATGGTTTGGAGTATTAATTTAAAAGCCACACATGAAATACCTAATTAATTTTTTGATGATGTTTATAGGTTATGCAGGATCTGCTCAAAGTACGTCTGGTGACAACACTGAAAATTTGATCACAACATTTCCTAATGGGGAAGAAGCCATTACCATCATCGAGAATTCAAAGTCCAATGTTTTGAAACTCATATCAACAGACCGCTATGACAAATATAAAATGCTGGATCTATCAAATCATGAAGTCAATCACCGCGGTGTATATAAAAAAAGAGTCGATATGCTCAACGGTGTAAATCAAAAAAAAGGGAATTATACAGTTATAGCGTCTGGTGATTCACCAGACGCTTCACAAAGGGATTCAATTTTTGAATCAAATCAAGGCTCGTAATACAAACAAAGAAGGCAAAAATTTATCATTCAGATTCATTACATCGCAATAATCAAAAAACAAAAAGATGAAAAGGTTTAACGCATTTGCAATTAGCATTTTAGTAGTTACAGGTTTTATCCTGAGTCAGGATATTAAGGCCCAGCAATTTACAAGGGTTGATCAAAATCCACATGACATTGTGTATTACAGATCAGGCAACGCAGGAACACCACAGATCAAAGTTGTTTATGGCAGGCCAAACGCCAAGGATGAAAAAGTTTTTGGCACCCAGGTTCCTTTCGGAGAAATTTGGAAAACCGGAAGCAATGAATCGACAGAAGTCAGGTTCTATTGTGATGTGATGTTTGGGAATAAATATGTTAAGGCAGGAAAATATGCCTTGTATACTATTCCAAACAAGAATTACTGGATCATCATTCTAAATGGTAAGACCGACACCTACGGAGCCCATTTTTATGATCCGAAGTATAACGTGGCAACCATTGACGTTCCTGCCGTAAAAGGTCAGATGTTAGAAAATTTCTCTATCGGATTTTCTACTGAGAACTATGGAACTCAAATGGTATTGGCCTGGGCCGAAACAAGAGTCAAAATTCCATTGTATACAGAGGAAAGACTCATATCAAAAATTTAGTTATTGATTAATTTTGTTTTATCCTGATTGGAAACAACGCCATATGTTTCCAATACGGGTAAAATTTCAAAAAAAAGGGGGGAATTTTTTTTTAAAATAGGTTTATCCTGTTATTGGATAAACCTATTTTTATGTTCCGGCAGTTCAAACGTACAAACTTCCTTTTTACCAAACCAACGGTACCTGTTTCGAGCGACAAAATCATACAAAGAATCCAGCCAGCTATTCGGCAACAATCCCAGTGGTGTTAATAGGTTCCACGGGAAACCCAAATGTTTACAAATAACTAAAACAGCCTGCGACTTGTCATACAATTTACCCTGATCCAATAAGAGCACTGAATCCAGATTATTATTTTTGTAATTATGGTGTAACAAAAGTTTTTTTGCGGCGTCTGATTGTATGGAAGCAAATATGAATTGATTCTTTTTATCATGCCTGATTATAAATTTTACAGCATTATTGCAAAGGTTACAAACGCCGTCAAACATTAGTAAAGGGTGTTTTTCATGTAATGGCATTAAGCGAAATTAACAAAAATTGTTGAGGGTTTTCATAATGATTTAAACAGCTTCGGAATTTTATAAAAAGTCATCGAATGATTGTATTCAAGAATATCCACAAATCTTACCCAATGGGAAAAGATTCCTTACATGTATTGAAAGGTTTGGACCTTCATATCAGAGAAGGGGAATTTGTATCTATTATGGGTTCTTCGGGATCAGGTAAATCAACCATGCTGAATATCATAGGGCTCTTGGATGGCCATGATGAGGGAGAGTATCATTTAAACGGACAATTGATAGAAAAGCTGGATGAAAAAAAGGCAGCGATTCTCAGGAACAAATTTTTAGGCTTTGTTTTTCAGTCCTTCAATTTGATCAATTATAAAACGGCTCTGGAAAATATAGCGCTTCCACTTTATTATAAGGGTATAAAGAGAAAAGAGAGAAACAAAATAGCATATGAATACCTGGAAAAGGTAGGCTTAACGGATTGGGCAGACCATTTGCCCGGAGAACTCTCAGGAGGTCAAAAACAACGGGTAGCCATTGCAAGGGCCCTGGTAACGAAACCCAAGGTCGTTCTTGCCGATGAACCTACCGGTGCCCTGGATTCTGTAACATCTAAACAAGTGATGGAACTTTTAAAAGATATTCATGATGAAGGAATGACCATCGTGGTCATTACGCATGAAGAGGATATCGCAGCACAAACAGAAAGGGTCGTGAGATTGGTTGACGGCAAGATCATGAGTGACGAAAAAATAAAAATTGCATAATAAGCACCTTTGAATCATTAGACATGTTCGATTTAGATCGCTGGCAGGAAATTTTTCAGTCCATTGGAAAAAATAAAATGAGGACTTTTTTGGGTGCCTTTACGGTTGCGCTGGGCATCTTTATTTTTACAGTTCTTTTTGGGATGGGTAACGGGCTGAAGAATACTTTTAAAGCTTTTTTTGTAGATGATGCCACCAATGTGATTTTTATATATCCGGGGAATACTTCCAAAGCCTATAAAGGATTTAAGGAAGGAAGAAGGATTCAGTTTAAAAACGACGATATTGATGACATCAGGAAAAACTTTGGCAGCAAGATAGAATACTATTCAGGAAGAATATACAAGAATGCCCAAACTACTTTTAAGAATGAATCCGGGAGTTACAATGTTCGGGGGGTACATCCGCAACATCAGTTTCTTGAAAACACCATCATCACGGAAGGTAAATTCATCAATGAGAAGGATATTAATGACAAGGCACGCGTAGTGGTGATAGGACGATTGGTGGAACAGGATCTTTTTAAAAATGAACGTGCCCTGGGAAAATTCATTGAGCTCAATGGAAGTGCTTTTAAAGTAGTTGGCGTTTTTGAGGACGCAGGTGGCGACAATGAGGAAAGGAATATATATGCGCCCATCACAACCCTTCAGTTGCAATACAAAAACACGGATGAAATTGACCAGATTTCCTTGTCTTATAATAAAGAAATTGGGGTTGATGGGGCAAGAAAATTGGCAGCTGATCTCAATAAGTTTTTAAAGGAAAAACATTTTATAGCAGACAATGATCGGAGTGGAATTTTTATAAGATCTGTATTTGAGAATTTTGAGCAAAACATGCAATTTGCAAATGTATTGCAAATCATCGTTTTATGGATAGGAATTGGAACCTTGTTTGCTGGAGCCATAGGCATCGGCAATATCATGGTGTTTGTGGTAAAAGAAAGAACCAAGGAGCTTGGCGTTAGAAAGGCCCTCGGTGCGACACCCGGATCCATAGTGGGTCTCATCCTGCAGGAGTCTATTTTTATAACGGCTATTGCCGGGTATTTAGGTCTTTTGACTGCTGTTCTTACGCTGAGCAGGATTGGCAATAGCCTTGAAGATTATTTTATTACAAACCCTCAGGTAAATACGAGTACCGTAGTTTGGGCCACCGTAATATTAGTGGTGGTGGGAGCCATAGCAGGTTACATACCTGCAAGAAGGGCAGCCAGAATAAAACCCATTGTTGCTTTGTCTGACGATTAATTTGGTAAGAACAAGACATTATGAAATTTATATTTGATTATGATACCTGGCAGGAAATTTTCGGATCGATCCGAAAAAGCAAGCTGAGAACAGCTATTACAATAATAGGTGTGCTATGGGGCATTTTCTTGTTCATAACCTTGTTGGGTTCAGCAAGGGGAATGGAGAATGGCTTTGATCGGGAATTCAGGAACCTGGCTACCAACAGCATATTTCTTTGGGCGCAAAGAACAAGCATGCCAAACAAGGGATTTCAGAGGGGCAGACAGCTAAGGTTGAAAATACAGGACGCGGAAGCCATAAAAAGACAGGTACCCGAAATCGCTTTCGTTGCACCAAGAAATGTTCAGGGCGTATTTGGAGGACCACCGGCTAGGGTTAAAAGAAAGACGAATTCTAAAACATACAAGCTTTTTGGTGATTATCCCATTTTAGACAAAGTAAACAAAGTGAAACTTATTGAAGGACGCTTTATAAATGTCAATGATATAGAGTTCGAGAAAAAGGTATGTGTCATTGGAGAAAAGATTGTTGATGAACTGTTTGAAATAGATGAACAGGTCGTGGGGAACTACGTCGAGATCAACGGAAGTTTTTTTCAGGTCATCGGGCTCTACAAGGAAAGTACGAGTGGCGGATTCGAAAGTGATGATTCCATTTATATACCTTTTTCAACCTTTAGAAAAATAAACAATATGGGCGATAATATTGGATGGATGGTTATAGCCGCCAACAAGGATGCAGATATTACCCAGGTTGAAAAGGACGTAAAAGCCGTTTTAAAAAGAAGGCACAATGTTCATTTTGAAGATGAAAGGGCCTTTGGTTCTTTTAATTTTGGTGAAATGTTCAAAAGGATCACGGGTTTTGTCGGCGGGATCAAATTCCTTACATGGTTCGTAGGAATCGCAACCCTGATTGCCGGTGTGATTGCCATTGGAAGTATACTGCTGATCACTGTAAAAGAAAGAACAAATGAAATCGGGATCAGAAGGGCCCTAGGGGCTACCCCCTTTAATGTGAAAGGGCAAATCGTGTTGGAATCTGTTTTCCTTACCCTGATTGCAGGGATACTGGGGCTTATTTTTTCCGGGATGGTTTTAATGGCGATCAATGCTTCAACAAAGGATATTGATTTTCCGTTTACAAATCCGACAGTAAATATCCCCATTGCCATAGGCGCTATACTGGCCTTGGTCGTTTTTGGAACAATCATAGGAATGATTCCCGCGCACAGGGCTGTAAAAATAAAGCCAATAGAGGCCTTAAGAGACGAATAAGAATAATCAAATTAAATAAATTCAGGAATGAAAAAAATTATAATATTTTCAGTTATTGGAATCGCTTTTATAGCGGTACTGCTGTGGTTTGGAAAAATGAATAGCAAATCACCAATACAGTTTGAAACTGAAAAACCATTTAAAACCAATATTGTTAAAAAAACTGTGGCAACAGGCAAAGTAACGCCCCTTGAGGAAATTGAGATCAAACCCCAGATTTCAGGTATTATTGATAAAATATTTCTGGAAGAAGGCGTCGAGGTTAAAAAAGGCGATCTCATAGCCAGAATAAGAGTAGTGCCAAATGAACAGGCCCTTATCAGTGCAGAAGGCCGGGTAAGAAAAATGAGACTGGCCCTGGATAATGCTGAGATCATATTTAACAGAAACAAAAAATTATATGAAAATGATGTTATTTCTAAAAAGGAGTTTGAAACGCTGGAATTGAATTATAACCAATCGAAACAAGATCTTGTCAATGCCCAGAATGATTATATGATCATCAAAAAAGGATCTACGGGTGCTTCAGGAACAACCAATACCAATATCAGGGCAGAAGTAGACGGTACGATTTTGGAAATTCCTGTAAAAGTAGGGAACCAGGTTATTCAGAGCAATAACTTTAATGACGGAACAACGATAGCATCAATCGCTGATATGACAAAAATGATCTTCGAAGGAAAGGTCGATGAAGCCGAAGTCAGTAAAATTAAGAACAACACGGATCTGGAAATTTCGCTGGGGGCCATACCTGACAAGAAATTTCCTGCACGGTTGAATTTCATAGCGCCTAAAGGTACAGAAGAAAGCGGCGCGGTTCAGTTTACGATCAAAGCTGATGTAACGTTGGACAAAGACTATTATCTGCGGGCCGGATACAGTGCCAATGCTGAAATCATACTGGAATCTAAAGATAGTGTTCTTTCGATTAGAGAAGCCTTGTTGAAGTTCGACAAGGAAACAGAAAAACCCTATGTGGAGGTGAAGACAGGAGAAGATGCCTTTGAGCGAAAAGACCTTGAATTAGGTATTTCTGACGGAATCAATGTAGAGATTCTATCCGGAATTACTGCGGACGACGACGTTAAAATATGGAACCAGACCGAAAAGGACAAGGATAAAAAAGAAGGTGAAGAAGGTTAAAGTTTAAGAACCCTGCTGAGGCAGGGTTTTTTTATGAAAGGAATTTAAATAGTTGATACGAATTGCAGCCAGATGAAAAAAAATGACTTTTATCAATTGTAGATTCATTTTTTTTTTTGAAATTTATGCTATTATTAATTATAACATTTTAAGGCCATGGAGACAAAATTAGTTTATTTGAGCGATTTAGAGTTTAATTTGAAGGTTTGGAAAGAGGAGTTAAGATTTCATAGAAATGAGATGGAGAAGTTTGAAAAAAAATTGGAAAGTATTGCAAAAAGGAATTTGGGAATTGATGCCATGGCGCCTCTGGAAGGATTCCAGAATAAAATAATTCGCGAGAAGGAAGTAATTGGAAGAATGCTGCAGAGAATAAGAATGAAAAGAAAAATAATTCAAACAACAGATCTTGATGAAGAGCTTGACGGACGTTTAAGAAACCAACAAACCTCTATGAGAGATGACATGAAAACCTATATTAAACTTCATTATGAACTAAAAGAAGATTTGATGGATTATTTCTTGAGATGGTTGTAATTCAAAATCAATAAAAAAACCCCATAAGGGGTTTTTTTATGTAGCGTCTTATCGAAACTGTTTGGATATGGTTTCCGCTTTTCGTGATTGTGCATAATCATAAAAACCTTCTCCTGATTTGATCCCTAATTTTCCTGCAGTAACCATATTCACCAATAAGGGGCAGGGGGCATATTTCGGGTTTCCAAATCCGTCAAAAAGTACTTTTAAAATAGCCAGACATACATCAAGACCAATAAAATCAGCGAGTTGCAGTGGTCCCATGGGATGCGCCATTCCCAGTTTCATGACGGTATCAATCTCGTAAACACCTGCAACACCTTCGTAAAGCGAAACGATTGCTTCATTGATCATCGGCATCAGTATTCTGTTCGCTATAAATCCGGGATAGTCGTTGACTTCCACCGGTACTTTTCCAAGATTTTCAGACAAGCTCATGATCTGGCTGGTTACTTCATTTGTTGTGGAATAGCCCCGAATGACTTCAACTAATTTCATAAGTGGAACGGGGTTCATGAAATGCATCCCGATGACTTTTTCAGGTCGCTTTGTTACTGATGCTATCTTTGTGATCGAAATCGAAGAGGTGTTGCTGGCCAGAATGGCTTTGGCAGGTGCAAGCCTGTCGATTTCTTTAAAAATTTTTAGTTTCAGGCCAATATCCTCTGTTGCCGCTTCTACAACAAGGTCGGCTCCACTGATTCCTTTCTCCATATCAGTGTGGGTGGTTATATTCTGGAGGGTCTGTCGTTTTGTTTCTTCAGAAATTTTTTCTTTGGATACCAATCTGTCCAAATTCGTTTCAATGGTCAGCAGCGCCTTTTCCAATGCGGAAGATGAAATGTCCAGGAGCTTGACTTTATAATTGTTTTGTGCAAAGACATGTGCAATTCCATTGCCCATGGTTCCGGCACCGATGACGGTTATTTGTTTCATTTGTATGAATTTTTAGGTGGCATGGTTCCAAATACGCGATCCCAAAAGGTATTGGATACTCCAAATGCCTTATCGGGATATTTATAGTGATGCAGGCTGTGATGTCTCCATAAATATTTAAATCGTTTGGGAGGTTTCATGATGTGAGTTGCCCTGTGCAGAAAGGAATACAATAAATAGCCCAGAAAAAAACCGGGAAAAAAAGCCCAGGTATAAATGGGCGCCCCCAAAAGACTAAAAATTCCAAAAAAGATCATAAAAAGCAGGGATGCCATGATGATACCTGGAACAGGAGGCATCAAAAGGCGTTCCTGGTCTCTAGGGAACAAATGGTGAGAACCGTGCATAATAAAATGAAACCTTTGAATAATTATATTTTCCGAGATCCAATGGAACAGGAACCGGTGTAGCAAGTATTCAGCCAGGGTCCAGAAGAATAGGGCTCCTGCAAACAGGATCATAAATTCAATAAACGGAATGTTTTGGACAGCGATAGCATTGTAAATTAAGATCAAAACCAACAATCCGTATACAATTATGTTTTGTTTTAAGGATGTTTTGGTAAGGCTTTCCAGGAATGGATTTTGGAAAATTGTGGCCTTACCGCGGTGATGTTCAGTAGTCACTTTATGTTCCATAATTAAAAATTATCTATAATCTGCTGGGCTACTTTCAAGGCTTGGGCTCCTTGTTTTAAAGATACAATGGGCGTATTTCCTTTTTGAATGGCCTCGGCAAAGGATTCCAATTCATCCAATATGGCATTGTTCTGTAGCACCTCAGGGTTCTCAAAATAAATTTGTTTTTTATTTCCTTCCGCATTTTGAAGTATCATGGCGAAATCATCGGGGTCCTTTGGGGCATCTTTCATTTTGACGACTTCACATTTTTTCTCCAGAAAATCAACCGATATATAAGCGTCTTTTTGAAAAAAACGGGATTTTCTCATATTCTTTAATGAGATCCTGCTGGCCGTAAGGTTGGCAACGCAGCCATTTTCAAATTCGATCCTGGCATTGGCAATATCAGGTGTTTCACTTATAACGGATACGCCGCTGGCATGCACCTCTTTTACAGCAGAATTGACGACACTCAGAATGATGTCGATATCATGTATCATCAGGTCCAGTACAACTGGCACATCTGTACCACGGGGGTTGAATTCTGCCAGCCTGTGTGTTTCAATGAACATAGGGTTTTCTATCATGTCTTTAACTGCCGTAAATGCCGGATTGAATCTTTCAACATGTCCAACCTGTCCTCGAACACCTTTTTTTTGGACCAGGTCACGCAGTGATTCAGCTTCCTGTAAGGTTTTGGTAATGGGTTTTTCTATAAAGATATGTTTGCCTTTATCGATTGCTTTGGTAGCACATTCGAAATGATTGAGGGTGGGCGTAACAATATCAATTACATCAACGGCCTGAATCAAGGCGTCAATATTGTCAAAATAAGTATATCCAAATTCCCGGGCAACTTCAAGGGCATAATCTTCAATGGGGTCATAAAAACCAACCAGTTCATATTTTGAAGATTGCTGTAAAAGTTTTAAATGAATTTTACCAAGATGTCCAGCACCTAATACGCCTACTTTTAACATGTAAAAACAATTTTTTCAAAAGTACAAAATCAGACCCTAACTAAAAAAATGGATTGTAATAAAAAATTGTGGCCGATTATTCCCTGGATATTTCATCGACGACCACAGCGATTTTGGCGCCATCAGGACTGATTACTATCCTGCTGATTCCATCAAAGGGTAAAGGGCATTCAATTGCAACAGGTTGCCATTCCGAATCCTTTTGAGGATGAAATTTATAGATTTTGTTGCCATGCCCCATCAACATTGAGCCATTCTTTGTCCACGCCAGGTCCTGAGATCCTTTTATGGGATCAGTAATATACTTGCTGTCGCTAGTCATGGGATTAATGGCATAAATTTCAGGTGATTCATGCTCGAGGTTTATAAAGCTGACTAGCTGCGGGCCAAGACCTGCTGCAGCAGGAATTTTTTGGATTGAGCGGCCAATGTTTTTTTGGATGGGATATTTAATCTTAAACTTGAAATTACTGACCTGAAGTGATTCCACGTCACCAATGACAAAACTGATCAGGGTTTTTTCATCAAACCATAAATAATAGCCTACCCGCAGATCTGGGATCAGTAATTCAGGCGTCTTTTTTTTATAGGCATATTTGTATAGAAGCTGCGTTTCGTCTTCATTTAGCCTTACGCAGGTAAAATATTTTTTCTTGCCCGGGTAGGGCATAGGTGAAAATTCATTAGCCTTGGTATCAGTGATCCAGACCCTGTAGCGTTCATTTATAAAATATTTTGAAATATCGGATTGCCCGTTCCTGAAAGAAGAAAATAATAGGGCCTGGCTGTCATCAGTAAAACTGGGCTGGTTGTCATAACCTTCCCTGGCTGAAATATTCACAGGATTTGAAAGGGTTATTATGGAGTCCAGCTCCTGAAGGTCAAACAGGTAGATTTCAGTTGATTCTTGTCCCGTTAAAAGCGCACAGAACATAGATATCAAAATCGAGGGGATCATTTTGACATGCATGAAAGGATGTATTAAGCTATTTATATCCCAAATATAGGTTTAAAATGGCTCATAAAAAAATATATTCACCAGACGATTTTAATCATCTGGTGAATTCATTTCATTGGTTTAAAAACAATATTTGTTTTCCTCAATGACAATCTCTGCAATTTCTTTTCTCAGCGCAATTACATTGGGTATGTTGGTATATTTGGTAAACCTCTTGAGTCCCATCAGCATCATTCGCTGCTCATCTCCTTCAGCAAAATACACGATAGCTTCCTTGCCTTTCTCACTTACTGTATTTACTGCATTGGAAAGATTTAGCCTGGCCATGGCAATTTGTCCTTTTGCTGCATCTTCGGAAGTCATATCGCTCACTTTTTCTGCTTTTAAGATAGCGCTTTCGGCCATGTAAATTTCAATGAGCACCTCTGCTGCTGCAAGGATCAGCTGCTGATGCTTTTCCAATTCCATTCCAAATGTTTCTACGGCCTTCCCGGCAATCATCAAAAAAGCCTTTTTGAGTTTTGCGACCATTTCTTTTTCTTCTGAAAATAATTCACTGTAATCAGGAAGCTCAAAAGAAGGAATATCCATCAGGCTTTTTCCGACGGCCATGGCAGGGGTCAAAAGATCAATATCTCCTTTAAATGCTTTTTTCAGCAACATGCCTATGGTCAATAACCTGTTGATTTCATTGGTACCCTCGTAAATCCTTGTGATTCGTGCATCCCGCCATGCGGCTTCCATTGGAGTGTCCTTTGAAAAGCCCATTCCACCAAATATCTGTATACCTTCATCAGTAACAAACTGGGAGGTTTCAGAACCATAAACCTTTAGGATGGCAGCTTCAATGGCATATTCACTAAAAGCTTCAAGTTCAGATTCCTGATGAGATTTTCCTTTTGAAAGCAAGTCATCGATATAGTTCTGGATATCTTTGGCAGCACGGTAGGACCCGGCATCAATGGTGAAAGTTCTGGTAGACATTTCGGCCAATTTGGCCTGTATCGCTCCAAATTTGGCAATAGGGGTTTTAAATTGTACCCGCTCATTGGCATATATAACCGATTCTGTCGTTATTCTTCTGCTTGCGTCCAAACAGGCGGCTGCAAGTTTTATCCTGCCTACATTTAAGGAGTTTAATGCAATTTTAAATCCTTTGCCCCTTTCTGACAGCATGTTTTCTACAGGTATGACAGTGTCATTGAAAAATACTTGTCGGGTAGAGGAGGAGGTTATTCCAAGTTTTTTTTCTTCGTCACCGAAGCTGACCCCATTAGGGTTGTTCTTGTCATATTCCAGTAAAAACCCCGTAATATTTTTATCGTTTTCAATTCTGGCGAAAACGATAAAAATTTCTGCGAATCCTGCGTTAGAGATCCACATTTTTTGGCCATTGATCAGATAATTCTTACCATCAGGGGTCAGGGTAGCAGTGGTTTTGCCTGAATTGGCGTCAGATCCTGCCCCCGGCTCGGTTAAACAATAGGCACCAAATTTTTCCCCGGCTGTAAGAACAGGAAGGTATTTTTGTTTCTGTTCCTCTGTGCCATAAAGAAAGATAGGCATTGTTCCTATTCCCGTGTGAGCCCCGTAAGCAGTTCCTAGGGATCCTGAAGCCGCAGAAATATAATCTGTTACCAGCATTGTAGATACAAAACCCATTCCAATGCCGCCGTACTTTTCAGGTATGGAAACTCCCAAGAAACCCATTTCACCAGCCTTTCGCATTAATTCTTCAGTCAAGGCATAATCTTTTTCTTCAAACCTTTCTTTAATTGGCCAGACCTCCCTGTCAATGAACTCCACGACCGCGTCTTTCATCATTTTTTGCTCTTCGTTAAATTCTTCGGTAACAAAAATGTCTTCTTTCTGAACCTGCTTCACTAAAAACTCACCACCTTTTATAACTTTCATCTTTTTTTTGATTTATACATTAGAGATAAAACCTTTTACTTAAGTAATTCAAAAACGCCCGCAGCGCCCTGACCGGTACCCACACACATGGTTACCATACCATATTTTTGCTTCCTTCTTCGCATTTCATTGAATAATTGAACAGAAAGCTTGGCGCCTGTGCATCCCAAAGGGTGCCCAAGTGCAATAGCACCTCCATTGACATTGACAATATCCTGGTTCAGGCCTAATTCTCGTATGACAGCAAGTGATTGAGATGCAAAGGCCTCGTTCAATTCAATAAGATCAATATCTTTTAATTGTAATCCGGCCTGTTTCACTGCTTTCGGGACGGCAGCTACCGGTCCGATTCCCATAATCCTTGGCTCAACACCAACAGCAGCATAAGAAACCATTCGCGCAACAGGTTCGAGCTTGAGTTCTTTTACCATGACTTCACTCATGACCAAAACGAAGGCTGCACCATCACTCATTTGCGAGGAGTTTCCTGCTGTAACACTGCCTTTATTGGCAAAAACGGGCCGGAGCCTGGAAAGGGCTTCAACTGAAGTACCTCTCCTGGGGCCTTCATCAGTGGAGACCGTATAAGACCTGGATTCCTTTTTTCCGTTTTTATTCAGATATATCTGCTCGATATCAATGGGTGCAATATCATCTGCAAAAATGTTATTATCAATAGCATTCAGGGCCTTGACATGAGATTCATAGGCAAAGGCGTCCTGATCGGGTCTGCTGATGTTGAATTGTTCTGCCACTGCCTCAGCTGTTAATCCCATTCCCCAGTAATAATCTTCATGACCTTCACTGGCTGCTTTATAATTTGGCACCGGCCTGTAGCCTCCCATGGGTATATAACTCATGCTTTCAACCCCACCTGCAATGATGCAATCCGCCATTCCTGCCTGAATTTTGGCCGTCGCTATACTTATGGTTTCCAAGCCTGATGCACAGTATCGGTTCACGGTTACTCCTGCCACCTCATTTGATTTGATTCCCATCAAAGAAACCAACCTTCCCATGTTTAAACCCTGTTCTGCTTCGGGCATCGCATTTCCGACAATGACATCGTCAATCCTGTTTCTGTCCAGTTCTGGTACTTTTTTGAGCAGGTATTCAATGGTTTCAGCAGCCAGTTCATCCGGCCTTTTGAATCTGAAGGTGCCTCTGGGTGCTTTTCCCACGGCCGTCCTGTATCCTTGTATGATATATGCTGTTTTCATTTTATTAATTTCTTAATGGTTTTCCGGTTTTTAATGTGTGCTCAATTCTTTCAAGGGTCTTTCGCTCTGTCAACAGCGACAGAATTGCTTCTCTTTCCAGATCAAGCAGGTATTGCTCACTTACCAGGGATGGCTCAGAAAGATCTCCACCTGCCATGATATACCCTAATTTGTTTGCAATTTTTTTGTCATGTTCAGAGGCATACCTGCCTTTTTGCAGGCTGTCAGTCCCTACCAGGAACATTCCCAGGGCCTGTTGCCCAAGCACTTTTACCTGTTGCGGGCTGGGCTGGGTATAGCCATCCTCAACCATTTGCATGGCATATTTTTTTGCTGTGGGAAAAGGTCGATTCCAGTCATCAAAAAGGATAA
>CBDUAP010000002.1:0-44405 GCA_965365165.1 uncultured Flavobacteriaceae bacterium | reverse complement strand
GAAACCCAGCGAAAAAACACCTCTTTGCGGTATCGCATGTCAACATATTGCGGCATCAGTTTTTAATGAAAATTCGCTTCCCGAAGGAATATCCTGCCTGATCAATGGTGATTACAAGGTAGGTGAAATGCTTACTTCAGACAATCGTGTTCCTTTGATTTCTGCCACGGGATCGATAAGGATGGGAAAAATAGTTGCTCAAAAAGTAGCCTCCCGGTTAGGGAAGTCGCTGCTTGAACTAGGCGGAAATAATGCCATTATTGTGACCCCCGATGCAGACATTAAAATGACCGTAATAGGAGCTGTATTTGGCGCAGTTGGAACTGCTGGCCAACGATGTACTTCCACCCGAAGGCTGATCATCCATGAAAGCATTTACGATCAGGTTAAAACAGCTATCATTGAAGCCTATTCACAACTGCGCATCGGAAACCCCCTTGATGAAAATAATCATGTGGGACCTTTAATTGATACGGATGCTGTTGAGATGTATAACGCAGCACTTGACCAGGTTGTTGAAGAAGGTGGAAATTTGCTTGTAAAAGGTGGCTCCTTAGAAGGATCAGGCTATGAAAGCGGTTGTTATGTAAAACCTGCTATTGCCGAGGCGAAAAATTCATATCAGATTGTCCAACACGAAACTTTTGCCCCTATACTTTACCTTTTAAAATACAGCGGGGAGGTTGAAAATGCAATTGAAATCCAAAACGGGGTAGTACAAGGCCTTTCTTCTGCCATCATGACCAATAATTTAAGAGAAGCCGAAAAATTCTTATCGGTTGCCGGTTCTGATTGTGGCATCGCCAATGTTAATATCGGAACATCAGGAGCAGAAATTGGAGGCGCCTTTGGAGGTGAAAAAGAAACAGGAGGAGGACGTGAATCAGGATCTGACGCATGGAAAATATACATGAGGAGGCAAACAAATACGATCAATTATTCTCCAAGCCTTCCATTGGCTCAAGGAATAAAATTTGACCTTTAACCATACAAACCCTTAACCAGGGCAAAAAAAATCGCCCCGATTTCTCGGGGCGACATTTGGTTGAAATAAATCAACCAAAATCAACTAACCAAACCTTATTTTAAATATTTTCGAGGCGTTTTTTATTGTTCTTACTTATTCAAACGCTTTACTTTTTATTTTGTTGTTTCTCTGAAGAGAACTTGTTTAAAGTTAACATTTACATTTCTGCACAAGGCAATCCACCATTGAATCAGATCTGAAGGAAACACTTCATGTTAACTTCCATACTGCAAAAATAAAACCAACTTTTCCTAAATTTTCACAATCTATTGTTAAAATTTATATTCGTTCGCTACCAGTACTTCAAAGACCTAAAAAATCGAAAAGAATAGTTCAATATTCGTGCCAAGCTAAGGTTAATAAGCCCTAAAAAAATGTTAATGTTATTCCTCTTTAATCATGGCTCAAAACAATTAAAAGAGCTGTATCGCCCTTAATCACATGGCTTCAGTCTTAAAAGAGTTATTTCTTTCAAAAAGTCATACCCCGGTGCGCAACCGGAACATCAGGCCGTGTTTTCCTTGAATCCCTGTCTTATTGGGTGCTTTAAGCCTTAAATCAATCCCGATTAATGACTAAAAGACTGATTTTGAACAACAAAAAAAACATGTCAAATCTTATACGATTTAGGAATAATTTACGTTATAAATATGAGTTTAATCTTTTAAACTTTTGCTATGAAAAAATTTGTTATTTCCCTGTGTATTCTTATGGGGACATTCTCTGTATATTCCCAATCCTATGATGGAAAGGGTGATCGTAAAATAAACCTCGGATATGAGGCTTATGGTTTTGGTAACGGCATCAAAGCGACTTTTGATTATGGATTAAGCGATCTTTTTTCGTTTGGTGCCGGAGCCAGTGCCTATTTTAATGATGACGAAAACGATTATTTCATTTATGCTCGAAGCCAGGTTCATTTTGGGATCGTTTTTGATTTGCCTTCATGCTTAGACATTTATCCGGGAGTTGAGCTCGGGTATTTATCAAGTGACAAAGTCGGAATTGCAGGCTATGTTGGAATTCGATACTGTATAACTGAAAAATTCGGTTTTTTGGCAGAAATTGGAAACAATGGTTCCGTAGGACTTACTTTTAGTGTCTGATTCAGGGCCTGAACACTCTGTCCAGCTCCTTCATTCCCGAGACCTTGTGGAAACCTTCCAGTCCGTTAACTGAATAAACAATTATGGCCTCATCAGGCTCCAGTTCAAAGGGGATTTTCTTTTCAAGATCTGGTGGAGTATTTCCGTATTCCTTTTCCGGATCAGCATGAAGGATCATATCATCAGTCTTGTATTCGGAAAAATTTCCTTCCAGTAAAAATCCGTAACTATTGAATACCGGCACAATTTCATATTCGTGATTCTGAAAATAAATTTTGGAAAAAGAGACGTTCGTCGAAGTCTGCTTCCCCTTTATTCTTATGGTAGTACCGAATGCTCCCATTTGCCCTCCGGCCCAATGAAAATAAACCTTTTCTTCAATTGTAAACGGAGCTGATGTTTCAACATTTTGCGTTTTGCACGCCATGGTCAGCAGCAGAACCAATATTATTCCGGACAAATATTTTCCAAATTTGAAATTTTTATTGTATTTCATAACCTTAATAAGCCCTTTCCTTTTTCCCTTCGTAAAAGTTTACAAAAGCCTTGTTCACAACTTTCATTCCGCCTGGCGTAGGAAAATCTCCCGTAAAGTACCAATCGCCTGTGTCATTCGGACAGGCCCTGTGCAGATCTCCAATTGACTGAAAGATGATTTTCACATCAGCTTTGATGCTTTGCGTTTTCAAAAGTTCTGCAATTTTATCAGAGATCTGTTCCGCAGTAAATGGCGCATATATATTCTTGACATAATTCTCCGGATTGTCGAGATGCTCATTTTCTTTGCATTTCTTATAAACTTCGTCAACAATATGATACTGATTTGTGTCCTTTAACAAATCCAGAGTTGCTCTAAAAGCAATAAACTCATCTATTCTCGCCATATCTATACCATAACAATCAGGGTACCTGATTTGCGGAGCGGATGATACAACAATGATATTTTTGGGGCCCAAGCGGTCAAGAATTTTTATAATACTCTTTTTTAAGGTCGTCCCACGAACAATACTGTCATCAATAATAACAAGATTATCCGTATTCTTTACTACACCGTAAGTAACATCATATACGTGTGCAACGAGATCATCTCTGCTGTTGTCATCCGCAATAAAAGTCCTCAATTTGGCGTCTTTAATAGCCACTTTTTCAATTCTGGGTCTTTCAGAAAGAATCTCGGTAAGCTTTTGGGCCGAAATATTCTTATTGCCATTCAAAATGGTTTTCAATTTATGACCGTTCAAATATTCTTCAGCAGCCTCTGTCATTCCGTAAAATGAAGTTTCAGCCGTATTGGGAATATATGAAAAAACCGTATTTGATATATCGTTTCCGATGGATTCCAGGACTTTGGGAAAAATATATTTACCCAACATTTTCCTCTCCTGGTAAATGGAAGCATCACTACCCCTTGAAAAATAGATTCTTTCAAAGGAGCATGACTTTTTCGGAAGTTGTTCCATGACTTTTTCCATGCTGACCTTTCCATTCTTTTTAATGATCAAGGCATGCGCCCTATCAATTTCCTTCACTTCTTCAATGTCAACATTGAAAACTGTTTGGATAACAGGTCGCTCTGAAGCCACAACAACAACTTCATCATCTTTATAATAATAAGCAGGTCTTATACCGGCTGGATCTCTCAATACAAAGGCGTCTCCATGGCCTATCATGCCGGCCATCGCATAGCCGCCATCCCAGTTCTTAGATGCCCTGCTCAATATTTTCTGAATATTCAGTTCTTCGGCAATCAAAGGTGAAGCCTCTTTTTTACTAATTCCTTTTTGCTTGAACCTGTAATACAAATCCAGAACTTCATCATCTAAAAAATGCCCTATTTTTTCCATAACAGTAACCGTATCGGTATACTCTTTAGGGTGTTGGCCCAATTCAATCAATTCATTCAACAGTTCACCGGAATTGGTCATATTAAAATTTCCCGCAACGATCAAATTCTTATGCTTCCAATTGTTTTGCCTTAGAAAGGGGTGGACACTTTCCAGGCTATTCTGACCAAAAGTGCCATAGCGCACATGCCCCAGGTATACATTGCCCAGATAGGGCATATTCTCAAGTTGCCATTGAAGATCATTTGATTTTGAGGCATTATTTGAAATCACTTGATTCAAGCGGGAATTGATCTTATCAAAAACATCCTGTATCGGTTGCTGGGCATTAGATCTTACCCGGCTTATGTATCTCGTACCCGGGGGGACATCAAACTTGATGCTAGCAAAACCAGCTCCGTCCTGTCCGCGGTTATGCTGCTTTTCCATTAAAAGATACATCTTATTGATCCCGTAAAAAGCAGTCCCGTATTTATCTTTATAATATTGTAATGGCTTGAGAAGCCTTACCAAAGCAATTCCACATTCGTGTTTAATAGCATCACTCATTATTAGAACCTGTTAATGTTTTAATTCAATTTCAAATTGGGTCAACTGCTTGAATTGTTTTAATCTTGTCTGTATTTCTTTTTGACTCAGATCAATCATTCTTTCCGTTCCGAATTTCTCAACACAAAACGAGGCAAAATTAGAACCGTATATAACGGCTCTCTTCATATTCTCAAAGGAGATGTCGTGTGTGCTCGCCAGATACCCAATGAATCCACCGGCAAAGGTATCTCCGGCACCAGTCGGATCAAATATCTCCTCAAGTGGCAGCGCAGGGGCAAAAAATACGTCTCCATTATTAAAGAGTAGGGCTCCGTTCTCTCCTTTTTTAATTACGACATACTGGGGTCCCATTTTATGTATTTTCTCAGCAGCTCTGACCAGAGAATATTCACCACTCAATTGTCTTGCTTCTTCATCATTGATTGTGATCACATCAACTTTTCGTATGACTTCCATCAATTCATCCATCGTATTGTCCATCCAAAAATTCATGGTGTCCAAAACAACAAGCTTCGGTCTTTTAGGGATTTGACTAATCACAGACATCTGAACCGAAGGGTGCAAATTACCCAACATGAGAAAATCACAGTCTGTAAACTTTTCCGGAACCACAGGATCAAAATCAGCCAGAACATTCAAGTCTGTTATAAGAGTATCTCTGGTATTCAAGTTGTAATCATATCTTCCGCTCCAGAAAAAAGTTTTGCCTTCTTTTTTAACCTCTACTCCGCTAATATCAATTTCTTTTTCTTCCAGCATCTGCATATATTCATCAGGAAAGTCACCTCCTACAACAGAAATCAGAGCAGCGTCTAAATTGAAATAGGAAGCAGACAGGCCAATATAGGTCGCTGCGCCTCCTAAAATTTTTTCTGTCTTTCCAAAAGGAGTCTCAATAGCATCAAATGCAACAGTTCCTACAATTAAAAGTTTCCCCATGTCACCGCAAATTACTTATTTTTGCAAAAATAAGTTTTAAAAATGACTATTAAAGAAATACAAGAAGAAATTATTGAGGACTTCGACTTATTCGAAGACTGGATGCAGCGCTATGAATTTATTATTGAAATGGGGAAATCAATTCCCGGAATAAGTGAAGCAAATAAAACAGATGACAACCTGATCAAAGGCTGTCAGTCAAAAGTTTGGTTGCATGCTGACTATAAGGATGGTAAACTTGTTTTTTCAGCAGACAGCGATGCGATTCTTACCAAAGGAATCATTGCGCTGCTTCTCAAGGTGTTCAATGATAAAACCCCCGATCAAATCCTTGGAACTGAACCCTATTTTATTGATGAGATCGGGTTAAAAGAACACCTGTCTCCAACAAGGGCCAATGGTCTGCTTTCAATGATCAAGCAAATTAAATTGCTCGCCCTGATGTACAAATCAAAAAACAGATGACCTTCCGGGCCATTTTGCCGTCAGGATCCATTAGCTTATCTTTGCCCTTATTTAGAATGATTTTAAAGAAACGCCATGAATGATAAAGTAAAAGAGGACCTTGGGGAAAAAATTGTTTCCATGATCAAAACCATATTTGATCCTGAGATCCCTGTAGACATCTATGAATTGGGCTTGATCTATGACGTTTTTGTCAATGAGGATATGGATGTTAAGGTTCTGATGACCCTCACCTCTCCAAATTGTCCGGTGGCAGAAACCCTTCCGATGGAGGTAGAGGAAAAAATCAGGTCCATAGAAGAGGTCCGAAATGCTGAGGTCGAAATTACCTTTGATCCAACCTGGACACAAGACATGATGAGTGAAGAAGCCAAACTCGAATTGGGTTTCCTTTAAAAAAATCTTAACATAGCTATGCCAGGCGAAATCATCAACAGAGTTGCAAACAGTAAACTGGTCACTTTGGACCTTGAGGATTACTATCCTGAAGGAGATCGAATATGCCTTGATATTGAGAAATGGCTTTACCAGGGCATTATATTAAAAGAAAAAGATTTCAGGGCTTTCGTAGAAAGTCACGACTGGCATCAATACAATGGAAAATACGTAGCTGTAATGTGTTCAACCGATGCTATTATTCCGTCCTGGGCCTATTTATTGATCAGTGTCTCCCTGAGCCCTTATGCCAGAAAATTTGTTGTTGGAGATCTGGAATTACTTGAAAATATGATCTTTCAGGATGTTATTGAAGCCATAGATATAGATCAATTTGAAGGAATCCCTGTCATCATCAAAGGTTGTTCAAACAAAGAGATTCCTGAATCTGCTTATGCACTGCTTACCAAAAACTTATTGCCAAAAGTCTCATCACTGATGTTTGGTGAGGCATGCTCCAGCGTTCCCTTATTCAAAAAGAAAAAGTAAGAGCCCTGATTATTATATGAAATTGGTTATTTTTACAACAACTATATAAAAATCAACTTGCCCCCATGAAAAAATTACTATTCATTTTCTTATTGTTACTCGGGTTTGGTGTTTCAGATGCCCAGACCAAAGAAGAATTACAAGCCTTAAAAAAAGAAAAAAACGACTCTATCGATGCGCTTAAAGCAAAAGCTGATGACATCCAGGGACAAATAGACGCCCTGCCCGGATGGAGGCTCAAAGCAACCGGAACCATTGGAGGCAGTGTTTCAGGATTCAACAACTGGTACTCCAAGGAATCTCCCAATTCCTCAGTTGGTAATTTCGGAATTAACATCAACGCCTTTGCCGATCTTATTGAAGATAAATATTTTTGGAAGAATGCTGCCAATGTGAATATTGGCTGGGTAAAATTTGATGACAAAGATGATCCCACAGATAATGACAGTTATGAGGTTGCGACTGATGTGTTTAGCCTGAGTTCGCTTTATGGTTATAAAGTAACCAAAAATTTCGCAGTTTCGGCTTTGATGGAATACAGGTCAACATTGGTAAACAATTTTAATGATCCCGGTTTTCTGGACTTGGGAGTCGGGGGTACCTGGACGCCTTTTTCCAGCCTCGTAGTGGTTATACATCCTGCCAATTACAATTTTGTTTTTAGCAGTGGAGATGCCCAATATGATTCTACATTTGGTGCCAAAATAGTGGCAGATTATACAAGATCTTATAAGGGTTTGAATTTTAAATCGAACCTGTCAGTATTTATGAGTTATGAAGGCTCTGATTATTCAAATTACACCTGGACAAATTCATTTAGTTATACCTTCTGGAAATCAATTGGCGTTGGTTTTGACTTTGGATTGCGCAAAAATAAACAGGAAGCCCTCAATTATGAGCTGAAATCTGATCCGGATGCCACGTTTGGTTCCATAGACAATGAACTTCAGTCCTACTGGTTGCTAGGCTTGAACATTACTTTGGATTAATCTGATGTACCAAGGTATTCAGTTTGATTTTTAAGTTTAAATTACTAAATTTAAATCATTAGCAGAAAAAACGACACATGTCATTACTTATATTATACGGCATTCTTTCTATTGCATTTTCATTTTTATGTTCTATCCTGGAAGCCGTCTTGCTTAGTGTGACACAAACTTTTATAACGGTCAAAATCAACGAGGGAAAGGCTTATGCCAAAACTCTGAAACGCCTTAAAATAAATATTGACCGCCCCCTGATTGCGATCCTTACCGTCAATACAATTGCACATACCGTTGGTGCCATTCTGGTGGGTGTGCAGGCAGAAAAAACCTTTGCGCCCGGCAATAATGCTGTTGGAATAGTATCAGCCATCATGACCTTTCTTATTCTGGTTTTATCAGAGATCATTCCCAAATCCATCGGGGCAAATTATTGGAGAAACCTTGCAAATTTTGCCTCAAAAGCCATCGTGATACTAATGTTCCCTTTAAAATTTACAGGAATCCTCTGGCTGCTCGAATTTACGACTAAAATCGTTGGTAAAAGCAGTGAGAACTTAAATGTAAGCCGTGAAGATTTTCATGCCATGGCTGATATTGCGCAGGAAGAAGGTGTTTTTCAGGAATCCGAAAGCCAGGTAATTAAAAACATTATCGATTTTAAAAAAACGGTTGTCAAAGATATCATGACCCCAAGAACCGTTTTAAAAACGGCTCCTGAAAAAATGACGATCAGAGAGTTTTACGACCAAAACCCCAATTTGAAATTCTCAAGAATCCCTATTTTCAATCAGTCTCAGGATGATATAACAGGATATTTTCTTAAAGATCAATTGTTTCAATCGATCATTGACGGCAAGGGGGATCAGGAATTGAAAACAATCTCCAGGGAAATTGTCATCGCGAACAGAGACATGCCCATCAAAACCCTTTTTGACAAACTCATAGAAAAGCAGGAGCACATTGCCCTTGTTGTAGATGAATTTGGTTCAGTAAGCGGAATCGTATCGCAAGAGGACATTATTGAAACCATTTTAGGTTTCGAGATCGTGGATGAAAGCGACGGCGATGAAGACCTGCAAGATCTGGCAAGAAAATTATGGAGAATACGTGCCAAAAAATACGGCATAATTGACACCAATGATGGTGAAAAGGAAGATTAATTGCTTTCTTCGTACTCCTGGTATAAAAAATCATTATAAGGAAAACGGGTCATATGGATCTTTTTAACCTCTTCAAAAACAATTGATTTAAATTCTTCCAGGTTTTCCTTTTTCAGTGCAGAAATAAAAACACAGCGCTTCCCCATTTTAGCATACCAGGATTTTTTCCAGTCTTCGAGGGAATAGTGAATTTTTCCTTTTTCAGTTGTCAGATCATCAGCCTCAATTTTCTCATGCGAAAAGGCATCAATTTTATTGAAGACCATAACAGTGGGTTTTTCTGACTCTTCTCCTTTCGTTGTGATCTCAGAAATGATCTTATTTACAGAGTCGATATGATCTTCAAAATTGGAATGGGATATATCCACAACGTGCAATAACAAGTCCGCTTCTCTTACCTCATCCAGGGTCGATTTGAAAGACTCTACCAATTGTGTGGGTAGTTTTCTTATAAACCCTACTGTATCTGTCAGCAAAAAAGGAATATTTCTGATCACAACCTTTCTTACGGTAGTATCCAGGGTCGCAAACAATTTGTTCTCTGCAAAAACATCGCTTTTACTGATCACATTCATCAGGGTAGACTTTCCAACATTTGTATATCCGACCAAAGCAACACGTACCATTTTACCCCGATTCATTCTTTGTACAGACATTTGCCTGTCAATTTTTTTGAGTTTCTTCTTGAGCAAGGAAATCTTGTCCCGAATGATCCTCCTGTCTGTCTCGATCTCTGTCTCTCCCGGTCCTCTAAGACCAATTCCCCCTTTTTGCCGTTCAAGGTGGGTCCACATCCGTGTCAAACGCGGCAGTAAATACTGGCACTGAGCAAGTTCCACCTGAGTTCTGGCATAAGAGGTCTGCGCTCTTTGGGCAAATATATCAAGGATCAAATTGGTTCTGTCGAGTACTTTACAATTCAGGAATTTTTCAATATTTCTCAGCTGCGCCGGATTGAGTTCATCATCAAAAATGACAGTTTCAATCCCGTTATTGTCAATAAAATTTTTGACTTCATCCAATTTACCCATTCCAATAAACGTTTTTGGGTTGGGAAACTCCAGGCGCTGGGTAAATCTTTTGACAACTTCACCTCCTGCGGTATACGTTAGAAATTCGAGCTCGTCTAAATATTCTTTAGACTTTTCCTCATTCTGCTCTCTGGTGATCACACCCACCAGGACAACATTTTCAATCTTTGAATCCCTTTTTTCTATCATATGACAAATTTACAACCCTTTTTATATTTATCTTATTGAATTTCCTTATTTTGTACTAACTGTCTCAATTTTTTATGACCAGGACATTTTCCATAGCTTTTTACAATCTTGAGAATCTATTCGATTACAAAAATGACGAGCATACTTTAGATAAGGATTATACCCCTGAAGGTGTTTTTCAATGGAACAGGGATAAGTATTTTCAAAAAATCAACAACCTGGCCATGGTGATTTCCAATATAGGTGAGAGGAGATCAGAAATTCCTCCCGTTTTTCTTGGTGTTTGTGAGGTTGAAAATGAAACCTGTCTGCAAGACCTGGTAAATTCAGATTACCTTAGGCCCTTTGAATACAATTATGTCTTTTACAAATCGAATGACCTGCGAGGCATACACGTGGCTTTTCTTTTTCAAAAAAAACATTTTGAGCTCCTCGAATCTGAGGCCTACGAGGTTGCTTTGGACCAGAATGCCGGTCCCGATGCCACCAGGGATATCCTTTTGATAAAAGGAAAATTATTTGACAAACCCCTTGCGGTTATTTTAAATCACTGGCCCTCACGAACAGACGGAACAAAAAAAACAAATGCGAAAAGGCTTCGAGCTGCCCAAATAACGAAAAATATCATAGCCCGCATCCAGGAACAAGATTCAGACTCAAAAATTATAGTAATGGGAGATTTTAACGATGATCCTTCAAGTGAAAGTCTGCGTCAATACCTTTCTGAAGATTTTTTTAATCCGATGCTACAGTTTCAAAAAGAAAAAAAGGGCTCCGTAAAATACAAAGGAAAATGGATCATGTTTGATCAAATCCTCATCAATGAACCACTTATGAATTCCGGTTGGTTTGAATATCTAGCTGCCCATATCTATGTTGCTCCCTTTCTTACTCAAAAATCAGGCAGGCACAAGGGCTCCCCGAAACGGACCTATCTTGGTAAATACTTTCAGGGTGGATTCAGCGATCATTATCCCGTTTTTATTTATTTCCAAACCAAAAATCCCTGACTAGGCTCTTTCATGTACCATCCACCTTAGGGCATATTTCCCGTGATCATGATTTGATCGATGTCGTAGGTTGTGGTCGTACCCGGGTCTGACCCCTGATATCTGAAGGCCAGGTAAATTTCCCCTTCGATACAGTCCAGATCGACAGGGCCTGAGCTTATAAAATCTTTGTTGCTGCCATCTCGTGAACCGTCATCAATAATGACATCCAATAACTGCCAATTACCCTTGGCAATGGGATCATCACTTATCTCATTGCAGAGCCAAACACTTAATATCCGGCCCTCCTCAAAAGTAGCTCTTGATTTAAAGGTGAGTATTTCATCTTTAGACTTGTCGAGGTCTATCGCCGGACTGACCAACCATACATCCATCACATTTTCACCGGTATTATATGCTGAAACCTGTAAAAATGAATTTTCATTTGAGGTTCGCTTCTTGAATTTTCCGTTTCCGAAATTTATATTTCTGTTGATCCATCCCTGATTTACAATATCAGCTGTCGACTTAAAATTTTCAAAATCCTCTCTGTATACGATTTCGCTCCCCGCTTCTCCAAGCTTTTGACAGGAGTAATAAAGCGGATCACACCGCTGCGTATGATCAACCGATAAAAACGCCGGGTCGTTCAGAATCAAAATGATCTGGTCAGCATAGTAATCCCTGCTGAGGACAGCTTTCATATTGAATTTGCCTTCTGGCAACAGAACAGATCTAAAATCAGCAAAGGTACTTGTGTATAAAAAGCTTCTGTTCAATTGATCACACTGTTCCAAAACCCGTTCCCCATTATATCTGTCAAAACCTTCTCCGGCAAAAGATTTCCCCAAGGATTCCTTGGGGAACTGAAGACCATTCAATTCAACATAGGTATTGATCATTTGATCTGAGATCTCTTCGATCCTGATCCTTCTGGGAAGCATCATTTCGCTTTTTTCGGAACGAATCAAAAACTGATCCAGCAGGGATTCCGGAATGTTCGTTACTGACTCACGGTTCAGATAGCCCAATTCGTAATATCCATTATTTTCCGTGATACTCAGGCCAGCGAGTTTTATAAAAATTTTTCTTCCAAAATTATATTTTGCATAATAAGACCTCATGTCAATTTTTACAGCGATGCCATGATTCGGGTTTTCACTTTCATCCTGAAGAATCAGGGTCTTGTAAAAATTTCCCGCTTCATCACTTGATATCACAAAGCCACTGATCACGGCCTTGTCTTCAGCACTAAAAGTATAGATCCTCTTGTCCGACTGCTCTAAGGCACTTTTGACTACTTTAAAACTTGAATTGGCCTTAATTTCAACCGCTTCAGCCAAATTGACCGGGAGTTCAAATTGCTCATTTGGCAAGCAAGCCATAAACAAAAACAAGATGGCATAATAAAATCGTTTCCGAATAAATATCATAGTTTTATATTTAAATTCTGATATAAATTGAGGTATAAAATGTAGCACCATATCCAAACCAGTATTTTGGGCCAAAAAGGGGTTTATCACGCAATTTGTCTTGCAGAAGGGTGTTGTAATTAGCATTTCTGGATTGTTCAAAACCTCCAGTTTTGTAAATAGTTTGTGTTATATTATTCAGTGAGAGAAAAAAACCTGCATATTTATTTTTTATTTTCCATGATTTCCCAAGGATCATATTAAGAATTGTATAGGGTTCAAAAGACCTCTGTTTCAAAATTATTGCTGCAACTTCAGGATCATAGTTATGGATGGGTTGACCATCTGTGTCCAGTAAAAAATTTTTTGTCCTGCTGATGCTGGCAATGTCTGTATAAGCCCGATCAAAATAATTCAGGCTAAGTCCGAACCACCAATAGTTCGGACTTGAATATTCAATTCCCAGGCTGAAGGCTTGCTGAGGGCCTCCCCCCGTAAAATAATTCTTTAAATGCGCGGGACCCATATCAATGGGTTTTCCAAAACCATCCGAGGTTACATAGAGTTTTGGGTTGTTTGAATAAACAAACTTCCCTGCTGCCGCCACCCCCTTAAATTTAAATCCCGTCATAAAAGGGACTTCCACGCTGAATTCAAGCCCCATATTATTTTTGTGAATTCCTGTCAATACCTCCTGCACATAAGCATTAGACTCAGCGTTTTCCAGGCCTGATAGTCCGCTTGCATAATAAAACGATATCCTTGTCAGATCCTTCAATTTCATATAATACAAGGCCAAAGATGCATGGATCAAGGGGTGCCTTAAAACGTAACCAACATCGAAAGCAAAAGCTCTTTTATTCTTCAACCCCTCGACCAAATCATTGTTTTCTCGCACATTCGAGAAAACATTTTTCATTATTGGAGGGTTTTCCAAATAACTGGCACTGGCCAAAAATAGATGTCTTCCGCTTGGCTTATAGGTTAACCCGGATTTTAAACTAAGCCCTTGAAAACTTATTGATTTGCTTTTGCCCAAAGACCTGTTTCCGGGAAAAGATCCGTTTTCAAAGTATCCATTTCGAAGGTAGCTGGTCGATTTAAATCCTATTGCCAAAAAAGATTCGATTTTTCTCGAATTATAACTGCTCCTGATAAACCCTTTCCAGCGGCTCGCCGACAATTCATAATGGTATTTGTATTTTTCATTTTTCCCAACGATTCTATTTTGATCTGCCAGGTTATTTTGTGCTTCAACCCAGTTATCAGCATAAGTATCTGCATCCAGATAGCCACGGGCTCCCAGTAAATCAAGCATAAAAGCATAATTTTCTGATTTTAGTTTCGCATATGAAAATGAAGCATCAAGTGAGAATCGGCCATTTAACCTCTTTTGGATTCCTGAGTCGAGTGAAAGAAATGTATCATCATGCCTGTCTTCATACAAGGCATAAACGGCATTCCCAAAAGTAGAATTCTGTCTGTTTGCCTCATAAAGATCCCTCCATTGAATCTGTCCGTTCTTTGAAAATTCCTGGGTCGCTAAATAGGCTCCTGAATAATCAGGAGCTTCGGGGTTTTTTAAAAAATAACTCGGCAAATTTTGATAGTAGACCGGGTCAGGATTGGCTCCTCCCCCAACGATGCTATGGGTTTCTTTCAGCCACCTGCTGCCCCCATAATCGATCCTGCTTGACCCTACTTCTCCAAATTGAAATGTAAGGTGATTGTGCATACGGGTCGATGGGTTCATATTAAAATCATGATTGAATTGAAAAATGGGTTCAACAGTTCGTTTCTCCCGGGAATTTCTTTTTTCTCCTTCCTGAAACCCCCAATAAGAATTGTATGTGGCACCCTTTAATTCAAAAACCTCCTGGGTCATGGGAGCTGACCGCCCTCTTTTATTATAGGCGTATATCATTGTTGTGTTCAAAAAATGCCTGGCCCCTATTTTTTTATCAATACTCGCCATGACAGAAAGTGCTTTGTAACCTGTTCCAGATTTAAATCCTTCATCGGCAAACCTGACTGAAGCAGAAAAAGTATAGGCCCATCCGTTATTTTGAAGACCACTGGAATAAGTCGTCATAAACCTTCCCAAATAGCTTTTATTCGAAACGGCATATGAAATTTTTAGCCCACTCCTGTTGGATGCCGCCTTACTGATCATATTGATACTTGAAGATAAACTTCCAATATCAAATGGGGAGCTACTGGCATTATTGTAGATCACCTGATTTCTAAGGGCGTCATTAAGCCCTCCCCAATTGCTCCAATCAGGTCGTCCGTGAAAAATTTTATTCATCTTGACCCCATTCAACATCACCGTACTAAATCCTGAGTGCAGATTTCTGGGTTTAAAAAAGGTCATGCTAAATTCATAGGCTGCGGTTCTGGCAAAAAGGCTTTTTGACGCACTTAACATTCCGGTGATTAAATTTGAATGTTCCTGACCCTCTTCTAATTGCTCCTCACCTATATTGCTTGCTTCATTACCCTTAATTTGAAATGACAATCTCAATAATCTTATAAGTCCCAGATCAATCACTTTTTTATCTCCAGAGAAGGCGATTTCCATTTTTACCGTACGATAATCTCTCAGGCTGATTTCCAAAATACCCGGCTCTTTCAGCGATGTGGTTAATGAAAAATGGCCCTCTTCATTTGACAAGACCTCTACGTCCGTTTGAAGCGTCCTTACAAGAACTTGTTCTAGGGGTTCCAATGTCATTTTATCCAGGATTTTGCCCTGAATTGTATATGTATTCTGTGCTTCTGTGTTTCGCAAAGCGCCAAAAAAAAGTAGAACGGATAACATCAATTTCATAAAACCCTTGTATAAATCTTGTGATATTTTATTGATGTGCTAAAATTCAAGAGGTCAACAACAGTAAAAATTCTTGACCCCGGAGGATTACTTTTTTGACTCAATATCACTAAATGACACCCAAATTGGAAACAAAATTGACAAATAACGTAAGCTTCTCTTTGTTATTGATATTCCTCTTCGTTCACATATGTCCTGGCCAGGACAAATCTTATAAAATCAGAACAGTTGCCTTTTACAATGTTGAGAACATGTTCGATACAATCAACGATCCCGAAAAACTGGATGATGATTATACAAAAGGTGGCAAAAACAAATACACTTTTTTACAATACAAACATAAAATTGAAAATATCGCTCGTGTTATTTCCAACCTGGGTTTTGATATGACACATACTTCACCTGCCATTCTCGGTCTTGCTGAAATCGAAAACCGACAGGTACTGGAAGATTTAATATGGTCAGACCCCATTAAAGATTATGGCTATCAGTTCATCCATTTTGATTCCCCTGATATCAGGGGAATTGATGTTGCCCTTTTATACCAACCCGACATATTTGCGCCACTACACCAGGAAAACCTTGAAATAAGGATCTGGAATGAAACAGGAGCAAGAATATATACCAGAGACCTGCTTTGGGTGAGTGGAATTATGGATAATGAAGTCATTCATGTGCTTGTCAATCATTGGCCTTCAAGGCGCGGAGGAAAAGCCAGGAGTCAACCCAAGCGCATGAAAGCTGCATATGTCGTAAGGGATGTTGTCAAAAAGATCCTTGTGGAACAAGAGGATGCCAAAATAATAATTATGGGAGATTTTAATGATGATCCCCTCGATAAAAGCATCATCAAAGGGCTCATTGGAAGTCGAACAAGACACTCAAATGACACAATTCCTTTGTTTAACCCAATGGAAAAATTGTACAAAAAAGGACTCAATACCCTAGCCTACAGGGACGGGTTAAACCTTTTCGATCAAATTATATTAAGCAAAACATTTAAAGGAGAATTTCTGTCATCCAAAGGATTCACTTTATACATGGCAGGCATTTACAATCCTGAATATATCACTAAAAATAATGGTAAATACAAGGGTTATCCCTTTCGAAGTTTTGAGAACAACAGATTCGTTGGAGGCTACAGTGACCATTTCCCGGTTTATCTCTATTTGATCAAACCGGACCTGCCCTAACAACAGTCTCCTGCTTTATTCCAGAGGCAGTTCTTCCACCTCTACGATTTTATTATTCTCATACACAACCTTGGTTTTTTTGTCCAAAAACCAATAAAACCATGTGCCAACCTTTGCCCCATTTTCATAAAAAGCCACACATTTTCTGTTGCCGTTGTTATAAAAACTCTCCCATGAGGCGTGTAGTTGCATGTCTTTATTGAGAAATCCATGCTGCATGATATTCCCGTCTTCATAAAAAAGAGTCACCTCATATAAATCACCTACCGGCTCGATTTTTTTTAGCTCTCTGTCCTGGGAATAGACGGCGAGAGTAAAAAATATCAATAAAAATGATATCTTTATGTTTTTCACGGTTTTCAATCTTTTTGATATTATGTATTCAAATTTAGCCTATTAAAGTCATTTTAAGCATGATATATATCAATTTTAACTCTTATTGAATTTGAACAATACATACTGCCACAAGTATTTGTTTCTTGCCGCTGGTTTTTTGCTTCTTTTTTTTACAAAATTGAATGCGCAGGAAGACTGGGTTGACTATGTAACAATGAAAAACAAAGGGCTAATGTCTATTTCAGTCGATCTTGAAGTTGACATTTCAAAACCCAATTTTAAGAATCTGCTCATCATAGGAACCAAATACGATGCATGCATGGCAAACGGCTTCCCAAAAGAAGCGGGTCTCGAACAACTTTTCAATTTTTCAGATTCTATCGCATCAGCTATTGACAAAGTTACACGCAGTCGACTGGTGGGTATAATAACTTATCAATGCATGGGTTTTGATATTTATTACTTGAAAGATACTTTGTCCTTGAGAAACAACCTGAAAGAGGTCATTGCCAAAAATTTTAATCCTCCTGAATCCTTTATCGGCATAAGTGAGGACAAACTCTGGACCTATTATTATGAACTTCTTTATCCAGGTAATTTTTCGATTGAATTTTTGATTGATCAGAATTATCTGCTTGACCTTGCCCTTCAGGGGGATGATTTACAGGGGCTGCGAAAAGTAGAACACTGGTTGTATTTTAAAAAGCTGAAAAATCGCAATAGGGCAAGCGAACGTTTGGAAATGCTTGATTTTTCTCTGGATTCCATTGCGTTTGACAAAAATAGGAGTTACCCCTACGAGCTCCATATTTCCAGAAAAGATTCCGTAAATCCTTCATCAATAAATCAATTGACGACCATGCTGAGGCTATTATGCACAAGTTTCAATGCTCAATATGACGGCTGGAGCACAGAATTAATGGTAAAACAATAAAAACTGAAAGCATGATCAAAGGGAAAAATATCAGCTTTCCGGTCATTCTTGACGGCGGGCTCTCAAATGTGCTTGAATCTATGGGCTTCGATCTTGATCATAAGTTATGGTCAGCCAGGCTTATCAAATCAAATCCTGAAGCCATCATAAAGGCTCATTTATCCTATTTGGAAGCCGGGGCAACTTGCATCACATCGTCGGGATACCAAGCCTCAATTCAGGGGTATATGGATTTGGGAGAAAACAGAGAAGATGCAATACAGCTGCTACTTGATTCAGTGTCACTGGCAGTAAAAGCCAAAAAACAATTTTTAAATTCGACTGGCCTGAAACGCAAGATTTATATCGCTGCAAGCCTAGGGCCTTATGGTGCCTATTTGGCAAATGGCGCTGAATACACCGGAGAATATGCTGTTTCAGCAGAACGATTAATCAAGTTTCACATAGAACGGTTACACATTTTAGAAGCTTCAGAAGCTGATTTTCTGGCCTGTGAAACAATTCCCAGCATGATGGAGGTGGAGGTTCTTTCTGAATTACTGCTCAGTTCTGCCAAACCCTCCTGGGTATCATTTTCATGCAAAGATGAAACTCATTTGAATGATGGTCACAAAATTCAGGATGCTGCTAAAATTTTGTCTGATCACCCAACAGTTTTTGCCATTGGCGTCAATTGTACTGCCCCAAAATACATCAATAAAATTATAGAAACCTTAAAAGCTGAAGCTCCTGATAAACGGATCATAGTCTATCCCAATTCAGGTGAAGTGTATCACGCCAAAAGCAGGTCATGGATCGGCGTTTCTGATCCCGCCCTTTTTCAAAAAATGGCTGAAGAATGGCTGGAAAATGGAGCAGACATCATAGGGGGGTGCTGCAGGATAGGGCCCGATCATATTTTAAAAATTAAGGATTTAAAACAATGACCTCTTCTCTAAAGCCTCTAAGATTTAAATAATACTCCGATAACTTCCTCGATTTTGGTCACTTTGATGATCTCGATGGCAAAATTCTTTTTTGCTATTTTATTGAAATTGGACAAAACGATCCTTTTAAATCCAAGTTTTTCTGCCTCAAGGATCCTCTGCTCTACCCTGCTGATAGCTCTAATTTCGCCAGACAATCCTACTTCTGCGGCAAAACAAATGTTCTGGGGAATACTGATCTCATTGTTGGAGGAAAGAACAGCGCAAACCACTGCCAGATCTATGGCAGGATCTTCAACCCTGATCCCCCCTGCAATATTCAGAAATACATCTTTGGCTCCCAATTTAAATCCCGCTCGTTTTTCCAGTACGGCCAGCAGCATGTTGAGCCTTTTGATATTGTATCCTGTGCAGGATCGCTGCGGGGTGCCGTAAACAGCCGTACTTACAAGTGCCTGGACCTCAATCATCAAAGGCCTCATTCCTTCCAGGGTTGCCGAAATAGCAGTTCCGGTCAGATCCGAATCCTTTTCAGAAATCAATATTTCGGACGGGTTGTCTACTTCCCGTAAACCGGTATGCAGCATTTCATAGATTCCCAATTCGGCAGTAGATCCAAATCTGTTTTTTTGAGCCCTTAGGATGCGATAGGTGTGATTCCTGTCTCCTTCAAATTGCAGGACCACGTCAACCATGTGCTCCAAGATCTTCGGACCGGCAATGTTACCTTCTTTGGTTATATGACCAATTAATACCACCGGCGTATCCGTTTCTTTTGCAAACTTGATCAGCTCAGCCGTCGTTTCACGGATTTGCGAAATACTTCCGGGAGATGCTTCGATGAATTCTGTGTACAAAGTCTGTATAGAATCGATGACTACAACTTCGGGAGAAATTTCTTGTGCTGCACTAAAAATATTCTGGGTCCTGGTTTCGGTAAGTATCAAACAATTTTCGTTGGATCCTTTCAGCCGGTCTGCCCTTAATTTGATCTGGGACATGCTTTCTTCACCCGAGACATATAAAACCTTATTATTCATCAGGACTGCAATTTGCAGCAAAAGAGTAGATTTCCCTATTCCGGGTTCTCCGCCGAGCAATACCACAGAACCCTTCACCAGTCCTCCTCCTAAAACGCGGTTCAATTCATTATTGCACGTATCGATTCGCTCCTCATTCGTTGATTTTATTTCGTTTATTTTCAGTGCTTTGGCACTTCTTTTACCTGATGCGGCTCCTTTCCATGCCCTGATTTCTTCCTTTTGGATGATCTCTTCAACAATCGTATTCCACTCATTACAAGAGCTACACTTCCCTACCCATTTCGGGAATTGAGCTCCACAATTCTGACAAAAAAAAGTTGTTTTGGTCTTAGCCATGAATGCTTTTTATTCCGGGTTTATTCATACGTTTTCAACTCCAGTTTCTTTCCGTCAAAAACGGCATAAGTAAAATGTGTGATCCAGTCGCCGGTATTGATATATTTGCTTCCGTTCCCTATTTCAATTTCCATGGGAAGGTGTCGGTGCCCGAAAAGAAAATAGTCATAGTGTTTTATCTCGAGTTTTCTTTTTGCATACTGTGCCAGCCATTCATTCTCTTCTCCTAAAAAATGAATGTCTTCCTCACCTGAAATCAATTTATTCTTTGTTGAAAGGTACTGTGCCAGTTTCACCCCTATATCAGGATGCAGCCACCTGTAAAACCATTTGGATACTGGATGCGAAAACACTTTTTTCATTCGCTTGTATCCCTTATCACCGGGTCCAAGGCCGTCTCCATGACCAATTAAAAATACCTTGCCATCGAATTCAAATTCCTGTGGTTGGTGAAATACCGGGATCCCCAGTTCTGTATCGAAATAATCACTCATCCACAGGTCGTGATTTCCTACGAAAAAATAAACCGGGATTCCGCTGTCACTGATCTCAGCGATTTTGCCTAAAACCCTTACAAACCCCCTCGGAACAACTTTTTTATACTCGAACCAAAAATCAAAAAGATCCCCCAAAAGAAAGATGGCTGTAGCATCCTCTCTGACCTGATCAAGCCAGGCAATGAATTTTTTTTCCCTTACTTTACTTTTTTCAGCATTTGGAATACCAAAATGCTGATCTGATGCAAAATATATTTTATGCTTACTGCTCATTCGAAATTATCCATTTTCAAGACCTTAGATGCATACTAATCCTGATCAGCGGCAAACCATTCTGCATAGGAGCTTGCCGTTTCATTTAATTTTAACGAATGTAGTGAAACATTTTGAGGTAATCGTTTTCGAATCCGTTCGGCAAAATCAAATAACATATTTTCGCTCGTGGGCTGATAAGGAACCAGCACCACCTTATGGGAATGTTCATCAATCGTATCAGCCAGTTGCTTGTGGGGTGAATTTCCATTCAAAACCACGGCATGATCAAACAAATTCACAATGTCTTCTTTTACGATTTTCTTGAGGTCACCAAAATCCATAACCATACCATTTTTAGGGTGCTCCTGATCAACAATAGGGGTCCCAATCACAGTGACATACAAATGGTAGCTGTGCCCGTGAATGTTCTTGCACTTTCCGTCATAGCCGTATAAGGCATGCGCCGATTCAAAGTCAAAATGCTTGGTAATTCTTATTTTTTTCATGTTTCGTTTGTCTTGTTCATAAAGGCTCGATTAAATCTTTGCCTCTTAATTTGACTACAGGCCATAAAGATCTGCAATCTCAAATTACTTTAAGGTCCTTCCCGACCTTTATAAAGGCCGTTATGGCCTTGTCTAAATGTTCTTTGGTATGCGCCGCACTGAGCTGCACACGTATTCTTGCTTTCCCCCGCGGTACAACAGGGAAAAAGAAACCAATCACGTAAATTCCTTCTTTCAATAAAGCATTGGCCATATCCTGAGAGAGTTTCGCGTCATAAAGCATAACAGGTACAATTGCTGCATCTGCCCCTACAAGGTCAAACCCGGCAGCTTCCATGTTTTTTCTGAAATAATTGGTGTTTTCTTCTAATTTATCCCGCAGGCTCGTGTCATTTTCGATCATGTCAAAGACTTTTAAAGAAGCGCCTACAATGGCGGGTGCCAAAGAGTTCGAGAACAGGTAAGGCCTTGACCGCTGCCTCAAGATTTCTATGATCTCTTTTGGTCCTGTCGTATAGCCTCCCATAGCACCACCAAGGGCCTTGCCAAGGGTTCCGGTGATAATATCAACCCTACCCATGACATTCTTCAATTCAACGGTACCTCTGCCTGTTTTACCTATAAATCCGGTTGCATGGCATTCATCAACCATGACAAGGGCGTCATATTGATCGGCCAGGTCACAAATCTTATCCAACTGGGCAACGATTCCGTCCATTGAAAAAACACCATCGGTAACAATGATCTTGAACCGATGCCCCTGCCTGTTGGCTTCGATCAATTGTTTTTCAAGATCTTCCATATTATTGTTCTCATAACGGTAACGTGCTGCCTTGCACAATCTTACCCCGTCAATGATCGAAGCGTGATTCAATGCGTCAGAAATAATGGCATCCTCCTTCCCCAACAAAGGCTCAAAGACCCCTCCGTTGGCATCAAAGGCCGCAGCATAAAGAATGGTATCATCGGTCTTGTAAAATCCTGCAATCCTTTTTTCGAGCTCTTTATGGATGTCCTGTGTTCCGCAAATAAACCGCACCGACGACATTCCGTAACCATGCTTATCAAGCGTGTCTTTTGCAGCCTGTACAACCTCTTTATTATTGGACAATCCCAGATAATTATTGGCACAAAAATTAATGACCTCCTCCCCGGTTGAAATCCTGATAACGGCATCCTGGGAGCTGGTAATTATTCTTTCCTTTTTATAGAGTCCCGCATCTTCAATGGCTTGCAATTCCTGAGCCAAATGGTCTTTAATTTTATTGTACATAATGAAAAAGTTTACTGGTCAACAAATATTTTACGGGTCCGGACCCCATGAATTCTGAAAAGAACCTTTAACACCCAGCGGGCTGATTCAATATAAAGTTAATTCACTTTTTATCAACCACTTACTGTATTCCGTGTTCCGTCAAGGCAAAAGTAAGAAATAATAAGGTATTTGTTTTTGGGTTTTAGTATTTTTGGATTCTAAATTGATGGTATGTCGAAGGATCAAAAACTAAAATTGCAATGGGACGCCCTAAGGGAAGAAATTTCTGATAAATTCGGGGGCGGGGAGAAAATGGACCTTGATTCCATTGTATACCTTATCGGGGTTCAGGAACTCGGGAAAGGATTTCAAAAATTCACGAAGGATGAAAAACTCAATGTGATGCATATTGCGATATGCAAACTTCTGGAACCTTTCGGCTATTATGAATTTGAATTTTTTGATGAAGACGGATGGCCCCATTATAAAACCCTTGATGAACTGCCCGCTTTAAAACCTGGCGAACAGTCAGTTTTGATGAAGGAAGCCGTTGTCATGTATTTTGAGAACCTCAATGCATCATTATGAATTGGGGCTTAAACAGCCTGATACCATTTTCCGGGCAAACTTCTTACCAAGCCTTTGAGTTCCAGCTGCAGCAAAACGATCACAGTCCTTTGGATACTCAAGGAACAATTTAAGGCGATAAGGTCCAGAAGCTGCTTTTGGGATTCAAGCAGGTGATTCATAACCTCTTTATGATCAGTCTCCAATTCATCAAACAGCCTGGTTTGGTTGTTTTTCATTTCTGAGTCAGACCTTTTCCATCCCAAAATGTACTCGAGGTCTTTTACCGATGTGATCATGGCGGCTTTATTGCTTTTTATCAACATGTTGCAGCCTTCACTGAACTGGTCATGGGTTCTTCCGGGTACTGCAAAAACATCCCTGTAATAGGAATTTGCCATATCAGCCGTAATCAATGATCCTCCCTTTCTGGCCGATTCCACAACAATCGTTGCTTCTGAAATTCCCGCGACAATTCTGTTTCTCCTGACGAAATTTTCTCTTTCCGGCCTGTTCCCTGACCAAAACTCGGTATATAACCCTCCTGAATTCAGCATCTCTTGAGCCATCATTTCATGTGCTTTGGGATATATCATGTCAAGGCCATGTGCCAGGATTCCTATGGTACTAAGGCCGTTTTTCAAGGCCTCCTGATGCGAACAAAAGTCAACCCCGTAGGCAAGACCACTAACGATTACAGGATCGTACCTTTTGAGATCATTGACAAATTGATTCAGGAACTGTTTCCCGTAAGGTGTCATTAATCTTGTTCCTACAATGCTGATGATCCGCCGGCTTGTACAATTGATCTTCCCCTTCTTAAAAAGTACCAGTGGGGCGTCTGAACACTGTTTCAATCTGTACGGATAATCATTGTCATAATAACTGATGGCCTCAATGCCATTGGCCTGAATAAAGTCCATTTCATATTCGGCATTTTTATATGACTGGTCCTTTTTTATTTTCCCGGCAATTCTGGTCCCTATCCCGCTTATCTTTTCCAAAATATGTGGCTTCTCCTCAAAGACCTGCCTTGGCCCTCCGCAGTGGTTAATTAACTTTCTTGCATTGACCGCGCCAATTCCATTTGTACATTGAAGCGCCAAAAAATAAAAGATTTCATTTTCATTCATTTTAGATTCAGGGTTTTAAATTGTGTATTTTTTTGTTAATAAAAATGAAGGGGGGCATGTAAACCCTAAGTCTTTTTTTTTAGATTTGTTTAAGTAAAACTTAACTCCCTTTTTCATTGAATCTGTCAAATTACATCAGTGATTTATTATACCGATACGAATGCGTAATTGTTCCCGATTTCGGGGGTTTTGTCACCAATAACAAATCGGCCAGAATAGACCCTTCCGTTAACACGCTGTATCCTCCTTACAAACAGATCACTTTTAACCATCACTTAAAAAATAATGATGGGTTATTGGCAAAGTATATCGCTTCAACGGATAAAATATCCTATGAATGCGCAGTCAACTATATTCAGTTTGAAACAGAAGCCTGGAAAGAAAAATTAAAGCAGGAAGAATTGATGTTAAGCAATCTGGGTGTTTTTAGTCTTATTGACAATAAACTTCATTTTGAACCGCAGCAAGCGATAAATTATTTGACTTCTTCCTTTGGTCTCAGTAACATAATAAGTACTGAAATTGAAAGGGACACAGCCGTTAGAACAAGCGTGCAGGAACCAAAAATTGTTCCCCTTGAACGTAAAAAAGCGCCCAATTATCTTAAGTATGCCGCCATTTTTGTGATCGGTTTGTCCGCCATCGGATTTGCAGGAAAATATTATAAGGAGCAACTTGCTCAAAAGCAGCTTGCTGAAGCCAAAAAACAACAGGAACTGGTAGAAAAGAAAATAGAGAATGCCACGTTTATGATCACCAAACCACTGCCTGCCTTAAAGCTTGAAATAACTGCAGCGAAAAAAAACTTTCATGTGATTGCAGGGGCATTCAGATTCTCTGAAAATGCTGATCGTAAATTAAACCAATTGTTACAGGAAGGATATGAGGCCAGAATTCTTGGTGTCAATAAATGGAACCTGACCGTGGTTTCCTATGGCAGTTACGCCACCAGAAAAGAGGCACTTGAAAATTTGTATCAGATCAAGAATGACGTCGCCAAAGACTCCTGGCTGCTCATTCAGGAGTTTTAAACCATAGACGTTCTGTTTTTACCGTCCTACATTTTTTATTAATACTGATCTTAGCCATTCATTATGAGAAGCAAAAAACCGAATGATTCTTTAACCATTATGACCGATCTGGTACTTCCGGGGGAAACAAATCCTTTAGACAACCTTTTCGGAGGTGAGCTTTTGGCCAGAATGGACCGTGCCTCCAGTATTGCTGCAAGAAGACATTGTAAAAGAATAACCGTTACTGCAGCTGTCAATCACGTTGTCTTTTCAAAAGCGGTTCCCGTTGGCAGTGTCCTTACGATAGAGGCCAAGGTCTCACGTGCTTTTCATTCTTCAATGGAGATTTTTGTCGATGTTTGGATGGAAGACAGAGAATCAGGAGAAAGAACAAAGGTAAATGAAGGCATTTATACTTTTGTGGCGGTTGACAGAACGGGTACAGCTGTGAAGGTACCTCAGATTGTTCCGGAAACAGATCTCGAAAAACAAAGGTTTGACGGGGCTTTAAGGCGCAAGCAACTGAGCCTGGTGCTGTCAAAAAAAATGGATCCCAAGGATGCAACCGAATTAAAGGCCCTTTTCTTTTAAATTCTTTACACGTATTTATTTATAACGGCTTCGATTCCTCCCAGATAGGCCCTTCCGAACAAGACCAGATGAACCAGACTGGGATACAAATTATGAAGAGAAAGCCTGTTTTCCCATCCTTTTTCCAAAGGATTATTTTCCTGATATATTTCTAAATATACGGGATGAAACCCCCCGAACATCCTTGTCATGGCAATGTCTGTCTCACGGTGCCCGTAATAGATGGCTGGATCTATAAATACAGGCAACTGTCGGTCTGCGCAAAGTAAATTCCCTGACCAAAGGTCACCGTGCAACAGAGCGGGCTTTTCTTGCGGAATCAATTCTGTAAAACCGGCAAACAAGCGGTCAAAACCCTTTAAATGCCTTTCGTCCAGCACCTGCCCTTCAAAAGCCTTTTTGACCATGGGCGACAACCTGTTTTCTATAAAAAAAGTAGCCCAATCTGTTTTTTCAGTGTTCACCTGATCCAGAGACCCTATATAATTGTTGTATTCAAGGCCAAAATACGGACTTGAGTTTTGATGAAGTTTACTGAGGGCTTTTCCGAAATTTTCCCAATACCTCTTGTTCACGGGTTGCTGGTTTATATGCTCCATAATGAGCACCTGATCGTCTTTATAATCAAATACGGCCTGAACAGCGGGGGTTTTTATTCCTTTTTCGGCAAGTGTCTCCAGGCCCCTGGCTTCTTTCATGAACATGTTGGGGTACCGCTTTTTGCTATTACGCTTTACAACATAATGGTCTCCTGAGGTCCTGATCAGAAATACCTGATTGATATCGCCTCCCGACAGGGGGCTGATCTCCAAAATATCCTTTGAAATTCTGGTCTCTAAAATTGCTTTGAACTCCATACTGACCAGTTTGAAAAAGTTTAAATCTTATACACCCATTCTTCCGGATTCTGCCTGTGAATTTCTTTGAAAAGGACAAAGGCCAAAATGGTCTTCCCGGTGGTTTTATCGGTATGAATCTTACCCAATTGCTGCTTTGTAGATACCAGATCTCCCTTTTGCACCGTTACATTATCCAGGTTCTTATAGACAGATATGTAATTTCCGTGCTGTACCAAAACAGCTTTCTTTTTTCCCGGAAGCACTTGTATAGCAAGAACTTTCCCATCAAATATGACCCTTGCGTTGGCATTTTTTTCAGTGGCATAAAAAATCCCGTTACTCTCAATGGTAATCCCTTTTAAGGTAGGATGCGACTGTTTGCCAAATCTCCTGACAACTACCCCTCTTTCAACAGGCGAGGGCAGCTTTCCTTTATTGGAAATAAAATCCTTTTCTAGTTCCTTGGCCTCCGGTGTCAAAGCAAAACCGGAACTTTTAAGGCCGCCTTCTTTCTTGGAGCTCGCAATGGCCTCTGCAATTAATTTCTCGATCTTGCGATCAATCTCTCTTTCCGCCCGTTGTTTTTTGTTGATCTCGGCAATGTACTTTTTCTCCTGTTTTTTAACAGACCTGACCAAGCCTTCACGCGATTCCTTCTCCTGCTTTATACTGTCCTTTTCCTTCTGGTTCTCCGCAATTAATATTTCCTTTTCTTCTCTCGTTTTTACGAGATAATCATTGAGGTTTTGTAATTTAATGGTCTCCAACTTGATCTCTTCCCCTTGTCTTGCCTGGTAATCAGCATACTGCTTTATGTATTCAAGGCGTTTGTAAGCTTGTAAAAAATTATCGGATGACAACAAAAACATCAATCGGCTATTCTTCGTTTTACTTTTATAAGATTGCACCACCATTTTGGCATAATCCTTTTTGAGATTTTCAAGTCTCGCTGTTAAAAGGGCAACTTCCTCTTCATTTTCCTCTATCTCTTTTGACAGCTGCTTGGTCTCCTCATTAATGGTATTGATAAGTTTTGTTCTTACACCAATTCTATTGGTAAGGTCGGAAAGGTCAGATAAGAGGGTCTTCTCCTTCTTTTGTGATTTGAACAACAAGTTATTGATTTCTTTGATCTCCTTTTGTAGCTGAAGTCGTTGCTTTTCAAGTTCCTGTCTGCTTTGAGCCTCAGAATGCCAGGATATAAAGAAAAGAAAGGTAAAAAGTATGAGTAAGGGTCGTAAATCAGCCGTTAGGGAATTACGACAATTATTTTCCTTTATTTTTGCCCAGTGTAATTTCATTCTAATTCAATATTTCTGTAGCCAGCAGGTATTTTGAAGGGGAATTTCAAAGGGACATCAAATTGCACATTTTTATAATTCACGTCTATGACTGTCTTTTGTCTTTCATCAACTGCAGTGATCAAAAAGCCTTTCGGGAACAAAGATTGATTAATTTTGTCAAAATCCTTATATAAAATTGTTAAATTTTGATTCTTTTCATTATGCCTTAATTCTTCTTTCATGATTTTGAAATGACTCGGATCAATCTGGTAAAGTATGTCAAAAATAGTATTTCTTTTCTTTGGACGCAATTCGTATTTATCATCAACTATGCTGACCTGAAATTTCTGTTTTTCCAAATTTAACAAGGTTTCACCAAGAAATAGATTTTGAATTTTTAAAAAATCAAAATCGGTCCCAAGCCATTGACTGATCAACTTAAAATCTCCCTCAAATGAAGTTCTCCCGATTTTCTCATAAAACTCCACTTTATACGGGGTAAGCCGGAGTTTGGCAACCGGAAACCCAAGCTTGGAAAAATTTAACCATATGATTGAATCCTTGACCATCCTGAGTCCGGCGATGATGTTTGGCATATCTGCCTTACCCTTGTATCTTATAGACATTGTTGCCCTGATGACAGACTGATCAAAAGTAGCCCCTTTATTCAATTTAATAATTTCTCTTCCGGGAAGTTCGGCTACGTTTGCGCGACTAACCTTGGCACTTTTACAAGAAACCAAAGAAATTACAATGAACAGGATTGTAAAAATTTTACCCATACATTTACTTTTCTTTTAATTCCAAACCTTTCTGGTAATATTGAGACGACATTTTATTGTTTCCCATCCCTTTGTAACTCAAACTCATTTCCATCATAAAATCCCCTTTCATTTCATCATCATCTATAAGGTAATCCAAACCATTCTCCAAACTGCTAAGGGCCTCCTCATATTTTCTCAGACTATTTAAGGCCCTTCCGTGCATCAGGTAAAGATAGGGTTGTGACGGAAACACGCTCAGGCCCTCCTCGCTGTCTTTTAGCAAGTCCAGATACTGTTTGGTCTTCCATTCTCTGTCAAGCAAGGATTTCAAAGAGTTTAAATCCTTTTTTAGCACGTAGGCTTCCTTTAAAAGGTCCACTTTGCTTTTTGGAGCCGTTTCGGTCAAAGGAATTGTTTCCAGTACTTCAGTGCCCGGGGTCTCCTGAAGCAATGATTCCTTCAAAGATTCAAGCCCTTCAGGGACTTTCTTCAAACTGTCCAACTTTTTTAACAATACGATCGCATTGTCAATTTCACCAGATTTAATATATAAAATCACCAAATCTGCTTCTTCATCAGGCCTGAGTTCTACAATTCTTTTTTGAATCCCAATGGCACCCAAATAATCATTTTTTTTGGTTTTGACCTCTTTCAAATGACGAAGCATATAAATATTGTTCGGTGCTTTCTCTAGGCCCTTCAAGATATAATATTCTGCCTCTGTGTATTTGAATAAAAAAGTGTAATTCTTTGATAATTCAAACAATACGGCAATATTGTCTTTATTGATATTGTTACAGGCTTCCAGCGCAAAAATTGCCTTGTCAAAATTCCCAATGGATTTTTGCTGAATGGCCTCGAAAAAAAAGGTTTGAAAATTGATCTGCTGTTGCTCATAAAGCATCTCTTCGCTTGACACCACGTCTTCCTGCCCCAATGCAAGCCAAGTGGTCATTAAAACCCCTGTGAAAAAAGCAATATGTTTTGGTTTTTTGAACAAGTTTTACTTTAAAACAGAATAATCCCCTATGCTGACCGATTTGAATTCGCCATCAAAATAAGCATTATTGCCAATCATGGCCTGATCTAATGCTGCATTTCTTATCGTTGTGTTGGTCTGTATCAAAGAATTCGAAACTTTGGAGTTTTCTACAAAACTTCCATCTCCCAATGAAACGTTAGGTCCTATGGTCGTATTTTTTAAAACAACCCCTTTCCCTATATAACAGGGTTCTATGATCTTTGAATTCTCTAAAGATACAGATTCTGAAACTAAATTCTCTTGCTCTTGTTTTGCGAACTGTAGTATCCTGGAATTGGTCTCAACCGTAATTTCCTTGTTTCCGCAATCCATCCATTCCTTGACTTCTCCCGGAACAAACTTCAAGCCCTTTTGCTTCATGTTTTCCAGGGCATTCGTGAGCTGAAACTCTCCTTTATCTTTGATATTGTTATCAAGTAAATACTGGATTTCTTCCCTTAAAATTTCACCTTTTTTGAAATAATAAATGCCAATTATGGCGAGATCAGAAATAAATGTATCTGGTTTTTCAACAAAATCAGTAATGATCCCGTCGTGCAATTTTACAACGCCATAAGAACTGGGTTCTTCAACCTGTTTTACCCAAATAGCGCCATCTGTGTTTGAATCAAGTGTAAAGTCAGCCTTAAACAATGTGTCGGCAAAAGCCACCACGCAAGGACCTTCAAGCGAATCCTTGGCACACTGTATGGCATGTGCCGTTCCTAAAGCCTTTTCCTGAACAGAAACAAAACCTTTGGCTCCAAGATCCTCCGCAATTTGCAACAATTTTGATTCTGTATCTTTTGGAAATGAGGGGCCGATCACAAATGCAATTTCTTCAACTTTTTGATCCACTACTTTGACGATGTCTTCAACCAGTCTTTGAACAATTGGTTTTCCGGCAATAAGGGTCAAAGGTTTAGGAATTGTAAGGGTGTGAGGTCTCAATCGAGAACCTATTCCGGCCATGGGCACTATAATCTTCATGCTTAAATATTTTTTCTTTTTAAAACGACCAAATATACATAAAATTGCAGGAGGCTCACATGAACGATTTATATACAAATGCCCCCTTTTCATAGGTGTCGTGAAATTTTATGCCGGCCCTGCCGCATGATCTTTTCCATCGCCTCGCAAAAGACCGGAAATTAGAACCGTCAGAAATAAGGATCATTGGTTTGAATTCTGTCAGGAACCTGTCAAGATTTATTTTTGGTGAATTTCTCAAAATCACCATGTCAGGATCTATCCCGGGATGAATTGTAAGGACTTCATTATCAATAATAAATATCCTCAGCCCTTTTATTTTCATAAAGTTTTTCACAGGACGCCGGGAAACCTTCCCTACCTGATAATATTGCTGTTTATAGGGTTCAATGAGCCTTTTTATAATGAGTTCAGGAGTTTCCCGGTCACTGTATACGTCTAAACTTGAACCGTTATTTTTTGCAATCACCGTATGCATGACCTGGTCAAAGATGACAAATTCACTTGTTCGTTGGGTTCTAAATTTCTGATGTAAAAGACTGCACTGCATAATAAAAGCACAACATAAAATTGCTTTCAAACTGCTTTCCTGCTTGTATTTCAGCCACCTTGACACATAAAAAATCATCGCATAAAACATACAAACAAGAAAAAACGAAAAATATATTTGATCAAAGATCATTGACTTTTGGTCAGAAAGAAGGCCAACAAAATTATTCATCGAGCCGATCAGAAAATCATATAAAAAAATTAAGGTCTCAGGCAGCAGCTCTGCCTGGTCCAAAATAATGACCAGAAATCCCAGGCCCAGTATGGTGCCTAAAAAAGGAATGATGACAAGGCTTGATATCATAAAAGAAGCTGAAAACTGATGAAAATAGAAAAGCCCTAGAGGCATGACCCCAAGTTGGGCAGCCAGCGAGATGCAAAACAAATTCCAGAAGTAAGAAACAACCCTGTTTTCTGGACTCCACAGACCCTTGAACAAAGGAACTATTGCAACGATGGCGAAAACCGCTGAATAACTGAGCTGGAAGCCCGCGTCAAACAAGTACATGGGTTCTGTAAACAGTAAAACGATTATGGAAAGAAACAGGGAGTTCCCTGCATGCAAAGAACGATTCAGAAACATTCCGATACTAACCGCAGTAAACATACATACAGCCCTTACCACCGATGCGGACAAACCTGAAATAAAAGCAAAGGACCAAAGGCAAACCAGGATAAAAACCATTTTAATTTGCCTTCCTTTTTTCACATAGCCAATGGGCTTACATAGAAGTTCAAGGAGCAGTAACAGGATTCCAATGTGCAGTCCGGATATGGCAAGAATGTGCAATGCCCCGGCATCCTTGTAATCATCAAGCAGCCCAGGGCTAAGTTCCTGCCGCTTCCCCAAAAGCAAGGCTGTTATTACGGCAAAATGATCCTCCGAAAATTTTAGCCTTGCCAAAGACCTTATGATTTTTTCCCGCAAACCTGAGGCCATGACCTTTACTCCTTTTAGGCTTCCTTTTTGGATCAAATAAGCCTTGTTTTTCAGATCAAGCTGATGATAGATCCCCTTTTTTTGTGCGTATTTTTTAAAATCAAATGCCCCAGGATTCATGGCCGGCCGTATTTTCTTTAAGGGAACCTGTGTGATAATCAAGTCACTAAGGTTCAAAGGCCGGCTCAAGTGATCCTTCGTGATGCGCAGCATGATTTTTCCTGAGGTGCTCTGCCCGTTAACCTTTCTGACTTTGCCAATATAACGCTGGTAATATTTGCCGGGTCGCTGCATTTCTAGCAGCTGTATTTCTATAGTGCTGCCGGCCTGATATTCCTGGATATAATGTGTCTGATCATTCCGCGGTTGCGATCTTGAGATATTGATACTTCCCAAAACGACAAATATTAAAAAGGTCAAAAAAGAAAATAAAAAAGGAGGTCGAATAGCATGCAACAGATTCATATAAACCTTTGTCAACAGCATCCATGAAAGCAAAAGCAAAAGCATCAAAATGTCAAGATTCAATTCAAAATAAAACCCGATAAGTATCCCTGTCATATAAGATAAAGCAAAATGAACAGGAACAAATTTTAAATTGATCAATGCAAACCCATTTCCAATTTAATTGCTTTATTTTGCCCTTTGTAAACATGCGGAATTTTGAAAAAGGCCCCTAAAATTTCCTTCAGAAAAATCAATCAACTTGCCGTTCCTGCCATCATTTCAGGAATTGCAGAACCCTTGCTGTCGATAACCGATACAGCCATCGTAGGCAATATTGAAACGAACCCAACGGAAGCACTTGCTGCCGTGGGTATCGCGGGCTCATTCATTGCTGCCATTGTTTGGATCCTTGCCCAGACCCGTTCTGCGATTTCTGCCATCATTGCACAGTACTTTGGTGCCGGTAAACTGGATCGTATTTTACAGCTTCCGGCCCAGATCATAGCCATCAATGTGGCTTTGAGTTTGTTCATTTATGTCACCACGGTTTTTTTTATTGAAAACATCTTTGAGATGTACAATGCTTCGGGACTCATTCTTGAGCAAGCCGTTTCCTATTATAAGATCAGGGCCATAGGGCTGCCTTTTACGCTTTTTACCTTTTCGGTTTTTGGAATTTTCAGAGGGCTGCAAAATACATTTTGGCCCATGGTGATCAGTTTGTTCGGTACTGCACTGAATATCGGGCTGGATTTTGTCCTTGTCTTTGGTATTGAAGGTTATATACCTGCAATGAACGTTGAGGGAGCAGCCTGGGCAAGTATCATCGCTCAAGGCTTTATGACCATTTTCGCTTTGATTCTGGTATTGATTAAAACACCTTTTTCCCTAAAATTGAATTTCCCTTTTCATCCCGAGATCAAACGCCTGCTTTCCTTAAGTTTTAATCTCATCATCAGAACCATTTCCCTGAATATCGCTTTGTATATGGCCAATGCATACGCCACAAAATACGGAGCAAATTATATCGCTGCACAGACCATCGCCTTTCAAATCTGGCTGTTTTTTGCTTTTTTTATAGATGGTTATGCAAGTGTCGGAAACATCATGTCAGGAAAGTTTTTAGGACAAAAAAACCATACGCAGATATGGAACCTGAGCAAGCAATTAAACAAGTATACCCTTTTTATCACCCTTTTCCTTGGGGTTTTTTGTTTCTTGCTATATGAGCCCATTGGAAAGCTGTTCAGCCAGGACCCCGAAGTGCTCAACTTGTTTTCAAGTATTTTTTGGATCGTAATCCTGATGCAACCCATCAACGCCCTGGCCTTTGTTTTTGACGGAATTTTCAAAGGGCTTGCCGAAGCTGTAACCTTGAGAAATACACTCCTTGCCGCTACTTTTTTAGGGTTTATACCTGCCCTTTTACTCGGTGATTTCTTCGATTTAAAACTCTATGCGATATGGATCGCCTTCACAGTTTGGATGATCATGCGAGGCGGAGTCCTTTTGGTGATTTTCAACAAAAGATTTTTGCCCTCAACATGATAAATATTAGCTTTTTATACTAAGTGATATCGTAATTTTGTAGGCTAATTTACACCTGAATTATTATGAAAAAATCAATTATTTTTTGGATCACCATGTGCTTTGTTATGGGAAATACCAGCCTGGTTGGACAGGAAATTTCTCCTTATGTTAAAGTGGGTGAATCCGCCTATTCATTAGAAAATACAGCAACAGAAGTTGTGAAGGCCCTCGAAAACAATGGTTTTGAAATTCTGGGTCAGTATCATGCAGAAAACAATCAAACCTTAAAGGTTATTGTCTACTCTAGAAAAGATTTACAATCCATCACCTTGAAAGTTAAAGACCGTGGAGCCCTGGCAGCTGCCCTTAAAGTGGGTTTAAAATCTGACGGACCATCCACAAGTATCAGCTATCTTAATCCTGAATATTTGTTTCAGGCTTACCTCAGAGATGACTATGATAAGCATAGTGAAGGTCTTAAGAAAGTAGCCGAGGATGTGAAAGCATCGCTTTCCCCCTTGGGTGAAATAAACACAGGGTTTGGCGGATCTATGACTGCAGAAGACTTGAGAGAATACCATTATAAAATCATGATGCCCTATTTTTCAGATCCAGTTGAGTTGAGAGAATTCAGCAGTTTTGAAGAAGGTGTCAAAACCATTGAAAAAAATCTCGCGGCTAAAGTTGGAACAACCGAACTTGTGTATTCCTTAAAATTCAAAGATGAGAAAGTGGCCGTCTATGGAATTGCTTTACTCGATTCAGAGGATGGTGAAGCACATTTTCTGCCCATTATAGGTGAAGATCATTTGGCAGCCATGCCCTATGAGATCATTCTTCAAAATAATGTGGCCACGATGTTGCACGGAAGGTACAGACTGGCACTTCACTGGCCGGAACTCAGCATGGGAACCTTTATGAAAATCAGCAGCACTCCGGGTAAAATAAAGGATGCTTTTAAAGCGATTTGCCAATAAAGAATTCAATTCAAACAGGGGTCAGGTATATTTGATAATCAGTTTTGCTGTTTTCTCACTGGCCCCTTTGCCTCCTAGTTTTTGTTCAAGCTCATAATACTGATCAAACATTCCTTCCCTGTATTTGTGATCCAGAATTTTAAACAACTCATCCTCCAGGTTGCTCTCGTTAAATTCGTCCTGAATCAATTCTGTGACCACTTCTTTGTCCAGAATCAAGTTGACGAGTGAGATAAATTTTACATTGACCAGCCTTTTTCCAATCTGGTAGGAGATCTTGTTTCCTTTATAGCAAACAACTTCAGGGATCTTTAATAAAGCGGTTTCCAGGGTCGCCGTTCCTGATGTGACCAAAGCCGCACTTGAAACTGATAACAGATCATAGGTCTTATTTTCGACAATGGCTACATCTTCTTCCGATACAATATTTTCATAAAAAGACAATTCCTGGCTTGGAGCGCCTGCAATCACAAATTGATGATCTGGGAACCTCGGAATCATTTTAAGCATCACGGAAAGCATTTTGGTAATCTCCTGCTTTCTGCTTCCGGGAAGCAAGGCAATAATGGGTTTGTCACTGAGCTTGTTTTCTTTGGCAAATTTTACAGGGTCCAGCGGTTTCCTGTTTGCAATGGCATCCAATAAAGGATGTCCTACAAAATGAACCGGATAATTGTGTTTGTTCTCATAAAAATCTTTTTCAAAGGGTAAGATCACATACATGTGATCAATGTCCCGTTTGATTTTTTTGATCCTGTTCTCTTTCCATGCCCATATTTGGGGAGAAATATAATAATGGACCGTTATTTGATGCTTTTTGGCAAACTCTGCAATCCTGAGGTTAAAGCCCGGATAGTCAACCAGTATAACGGCATCAGGAGCGTATTGCAATATATCCTGCTTGCAATATTTGATATTGTTCAAAATCGTCCGCAGGTTCATAAAAACTTCCGCAAACCCCATAAATGCAAGTTCCCTGTAATGTTTAACCAAAGTTCCGCCAACCTTTTCCATGAGGTCCCCTCCCCAAAACCTGAAATCAGTATGGGCATCTTCCTTTTTCAGGGACTTCATCAAATTGGAGGCATGAAGGTCGCCTGAGGCTTCTCCTGCGATAATATAATATTTCAAAATTCTATTTTGGGTTTAAAAGATTGACCTTAAATTTAAAAAAACTGGCTAAGAAGAATCAAAAAAGCAATGACAAAACAAGCCAGCAAAACTCCCCTTGCCCTAAGGTCCTGTTTTTTTTTCAAAAAAATAAAGAACACAAACAAATTCGGGATTGCAGCCAGGCCAAGAACCTTTCCATATAAACTGCCTTCCTTCAATATTTTTAAAGTTTCCTGAAAACTGTAGGGCGAAACAAATTCCACATAAATATAAAATCCGCAAACTGTGGCGAGGAGTCCAATTACAAAACCAATTAATATTTCTTTCTTCATTTCAGGTCCCATGTGTTTAATGTTTGAATAAAGTGATGTGCCGTTAAGTCAAAGGTAACGGGAACCATTGAAATATAACCATTTTCAAGAGCCCATAAATCGGTGTCTTCACCATGGTCCATATTGATAAACTTCCCGGTCAGCCAATAGTAGTCCTTGCCCTGGGGGTTCACCCTTTTATCAAATTCCTCGACCCAATTCGCCCTCGCCTGCCTGCATACTTTGATCCCTTTGAATTCTTTGCCTTCTACTTTAGGAAAATTAACATTGAGCACTACCCCTTCCGGAAGCCCATTCTGAAGGACGTTTAGGGCAATTTTTTTTATGTCCTTCTTAAGGTGCTCAAAGTCGGCATTCCATGAATAATCAAGCAGAGAAAAACCTATGGCCGGAATTCCCTCTATGCCTGCTTCAACAGCTGCACTCATCGTTCCGGAATATATCACGTTGATTGAACTGTTTGACCCGTGATTGATGCCTGATACACAAAGATCTGGTTTTTTATTCATGATCTCACTGATGGCCATTTTCACGCAATCAGCGGGTGTTCCGGAACACCTGTACTCGACTTGAACACCTTCATCTACATTGATGGCATTACAATAAATCGTCGAATCTAAAGTTATAGCATGACCCATACCGCTTTGAGGGCTGTCTGGGGCAATTACGATTACGTCTCCGATTTCGTTCATCACGGAGATCAAGGTCCTGATACCAGGTGCTGTGATCCCATCATCGTTGGTTACCAAAATCAAGGGTCGTTTTTGCATGAGGTAAGAATTTAAAGCAAAAATAAACCTTTTTAGCTTTACCTTTTGAAATTTATGTTTAACATTTAATTATGACCCAAATTGTCAATTTATGGTTAGTATTGTAGGCTGATTTGCTGAATTTTACAGACATTTGTAATATAATTTATAATCTGCCTGGCAATTAGAGTTTGTTTTTTGTTATATTGTCAAATTGTAAACAGCAGTATGAACCATGTAAATGAAAAAAATTTCCCTCTTTATGAAAAAACAGTATAAAATCATTCTTCCTATAATCATTGTTGCCGGAATGTTGTTTGGCTTTAAAATGACGAACGAACCCGATCCGGAAAAAGATAAGATATTGATAGGGCTTGTTCGGTATGCCCTGAAACAGGGGCACTACGAACCAACGGACATAGACGACACCTTTTCAGAAAATGTTTTTACAGATTTTATTGATGCCCTTGATCCGTTTAAACGATTCTTTCTTCAAAGTGACATTGATGAATTTTCTGGGTATATCCATATTATAGATGACCAGATCAAAAGTGAAGATCTCACTTTCTACCATGTGGTGATGGATCGTTTCAACCAAAGGTTGACAGAGTCTCAAGCTTATTACAAGGAAATATTGAAAACTCCTTTCGATTTTAGTGATCAGGGTTTGTTTGATATTGACTATGACAAAAAACAATATGCCACAACCAGGGCTGAATTGATTAAGAACTGGCAGTTGCAATTGAAAGTAAGTACCTTGACAAGGCTTCACGAGAAAATTGAGTTGCAAAACACCATGTCCGCTGTTAAAGGAGGTGAGGCAGAACAATTTGAAAACGAACCAGAAGTCGAGAAAGAAAAAAAGTCGTTCGAAACCCTTGAAAAAGAGTCAAGAGAAGCGGCTGAGAAAAGTCTTGACGACTTTTATACAGTGATGTACGAGCTGGATGATACAGACTGGTTTGCTATTTTTATCAATACGATGACAATACAGTTTGATCCGCATACAAATTATTTTGCGCCAAAAGACAAAAAGCGATTTGACATCAGCATGGCCGGAAAACTTGAAGGTATTGGTGCCAGACTGCAAAAGAGAGATGACTACACAAGGGTAGCTGAATTGATTTCAGGTGGACCCGCCTGGAGGGGTGGCGAGCTCGAAGTTGGTGATCTCATCCTGAAAGTTGGGCAGGGAGATGAACCTCCTGTTGATATTGTGGGTATGAGGCTGGATGATGCTATCGAGTATATCAAAGGGAAAAAAGGTACTGAAGTCAAACTAACCGTAAAAAAAATTGATGGTTCGGTAAAAGTGATTTCCATCATACGTGATATTGTTGAACTTGAAGAAACTTTTGTAAAATCAAGCGTTGTGGAGATGAACCAGCGTAAATTTGGGGTGATCAACCTTCCCAAGTTCTATATCGATTTCAACGAACGAAATTTTAGAAATTCTGCCACTGACATGGAGCAGGAAATTGCAAGGCTGAAAGAAGAAAATGTAGAAGGGTTATTGATCGACCTTAGAAACAATGGAGGAGGATCTTTAAAGACAGCCATTGAAATAGCTGGTTTGTTCATAAGTGATGGTCCTGTGGTTCAGGTAAAATATCGTGGAGAAAAACCAAATATCAGATCAGACAAGGATAAGAAAATACAGTGGGACGGGCCTTTGGTCGTACTCGTGAATGAACTTAGCGCCTCTGCTTCTGAAATTTTTGCGGCAGCCATGCAGGATTACAACAGAGCCATTATCATTGGCAGCAAGCAGTCTTTTGGAAAAGGAACCGTGCAAAACGTACTGCCTTTAAACAATTATTTCAAATATCCGAAAGACCTTGGGGCACTTAAGATGACCATTCAAAAATTTTACAGGATCAATGGAGGTTCAACCCAGTTGAAAGGCGTTGTGAGCGATATAGCCATGCCTGATAAATACACTTATTTTGAAATTGGTGAACGTGATGAAAAAAATCCATTGGACTGGGATAAAATAGAACCAGCGGAGTATACTCCTGTTGACATCTATTCAAATTTTCATCAGGTCGTAAACAACAGTAAAAAGCGAATCGCTGACAATCCTCATTTTATCATTATCGATGAGAATGCAAAATGGTTGAAAGAAGGCCGTGACAACACCCTTGTGAATTTGAATTATGAGGGGTTTAAGAAAGAATTAGAACAAAGGGAAAAAGAGAGCAAATCTTTTGATGATATACATCTTTATGAAAGTCCCCTGGTATTCGATTCGCCAAAATATGAAATTCCAATGATGGAAAAAGATTCGATTCTTGCCAAGAAGAGACAGATCTGGCACAAGAATCTCCGAAAAGACATTTATGTTGAAGAGGCCCTGACGGTTCTTTCTGAATTAGAAATCCATAAAAATTTGCTGGTCAAAAATTAACTGTACTGAAAATCAGATAAAAGTCCTTAATAAACCTTGTTGATTATTAAGGACTTTTTTTCTTCCTTCTGTCAAAAAATATACCTTTGCAATGCTCAAAAATTGAACTGCTTACATTTGCTGCAACAATTTCAAATACACCTCGCACAAAACTTTCCGTTTTTAAAGGAAAAAAAGTTGTTGTTGGCCATTTCAGGGGGTGTTGACAGCATGGTTTTATTTGATCTTTTCGATACCTTGGATCTAAATTTCGCATTAGCGCATTGTAATTTTAAATTGCGCGGGGCTTCTTCAGACAAGGATGAAGAATTTGTTCAAAAGGAAGCTCAAAATAGAAAAACACTTTTGTTCTGCAAGCAATTTGATACCTCAGATTATGCAGCAAAAAAAAATCTGTCTGTTCAGATGGCTGCCCGGGAACTGAGATATGACTGGTTCTCAAAAATCATCAGTGAAAACCATTTTGATTATCTGATTACAGCGCATCATGCCGACGACAGCCTCGAAACCTTTTTTATCAATTTATCCAGAGGTACTGGTCTTTCGGGACTCACAGGTATTCCTGAGCATACAAGCCAGGTGATTAGGCCCCTGCTCCCTTTTAACAAAAAGGATATCCTTGACTACGCCAGTGAAAAAAAACTCGCCTGGCGGGAGGACCAAAGCAATGAGGAAACCAAATACCTCAGAAATAAAATTCGAAAGAAACTCGTTCCTGTTTTAAAAGAATTGACCCCTGCCTTTCAGGATTCCTTTGCCGTAACGCTTCAGAATCTTCAGGGCAGCGCGCAAATCATACGTGATAAAATGGATGAGGTGCTTCAAGAGGTGATTCAACCCTCTGCAAATCCCCATGAAATTTGTTTTTCAGTAAAAGCCTTGTTGAAATACAGCAACAACAATGCCTATTTGTACCAGCTCTTTTATCCCTATGGCTTCCGCCAATGGGACGATATAAGGTCAATCCTGTTGGGGCAAACCGGCAAACAGGTGCTGTCAAAAACGCATCGCCTGATGAAAGACAGGAACAGGCTCTTACTAAGTCCTTTACTTGAAGATACCTTGGCTTCAGTAAGATTTGAGATTGATGAAAACCAGGAGTCGGTTGATCTGGGAAATGGAACCCTAAGTCTCCAATATCAAAAAATTGATTCTGATTTTAAAAAGAATCCGGACCCCAGACTGGCCCATTTTGACAAGGACCTTCTTAAGTTCCCTCTAATTGTAAGAAAATGGGAAAAAGGCGACTACTTTTACCCTATGGGGATGTCGGGCAAAAAAAAGCTAAGCAAATTTTTTAAAGACGAAAAATTCTCTCTTTTACAAAAGGAAAATATTTGGTTACTTTGCTCAGGTAAAGATATCATTTGGTTGATAGGCAAAAGAATGGATGACAGGTATAAAATATCTGATAAAACTCAAAATGTATTAAAAGTAGCACTACGCGCATGAAGTTTATTTCAAAATTAATTGTATTATTTTTCCTGACAGGATTCGTTTCAAATGCCCAGATTTTTGATCCCGTTTCATGGGATACTTCAGTCGAAAAACTGAACGAATCAGAATTTAACCTTGTGATCAAGGCAAGTATCGAAGATGGATGGCATCTGTATGCTCAAGAAGTTCCTGAAGGAGGCCCCATCCCAACAAGCATTTCCTTTGTTGAACAGGAAGGGAATTTTCTACTGCTGGGTACCCCCGCAGAAGGAGAAGGTCATGAGGAGTATGACCGGGTCTTTCAAATGGATATCAAGTATTTCGAAAGACAGGCCGTTTTCAAACAAAAAGTCAGGTTATTGACTGATGAACAGGTCAATATTCTGGGATCCCTTGAATTCATGGTTTGTGATGACACAAATTGTTTACCCCCTGATGTCATAGACCTTTCATTTGAATTGCAGGGAAAAGCAGGAGACGCAGTTGACACTGAGTTGACACCGGCTAAGGATCTGAATTTCATTCAGCAAACCGATGCTGTCGTTGCTGATCAGAAAGAAGAAGCTTCAAAAGAAAAATCAGAAATCCTTGGCAGGACCAAAAAGGAAAAACAAAAAAGTTTGTGGACCCTGTTTATCCTGAGCTTCTTCGCAGGCTTTGCGGCACTGCTTACCCCTTGTGTCTTTCCGATGATCCCGATGACGGTAAGCTTCTTTACCAAACAAAGTAAAAATAAAGCTGTAGGCATCAGGAATGCTGTGCTTTTTGGCTTTTCCATAGTGTTTTTATATGTCTTGCTGGGTACAGTGGTAACCTCTGTTTTTGGAGCAGACTCGCTCAATGCCCTTTCAACAAATGTCTGGTTCAACCTGATCTTTTTCTTGTTGCTTATTGTATTTGCCGTTTCATTTCTTGGGGCCTTTGAAATAACATTGCCTAGCTCCTGGGGAACCAAGGTCGATTCACAGGCAGATCGAGGTGGATTGATAGGAATCTTTTTCATGGCACTGGCACTTGCCATCGTTTCTTTTTCATGCACGGGACCTATTGTTGGAACTGCCTTGGTTGCGGCGGCTGCCCAAGGCGGAGTTGCTCCGGTGATCAGTATGCTTGGTTTTTCCCTGGCCATAGCCCTGCCGTTTTCACTTTTTGCCGCGTTCCCGGGATGGATGAACTCACTTCCGAAATCTGGTGGTTGGTTAAACACTGTTAAAGTATTCTTGGGTTTTCTAGAACTCGCCCTTGCTTTCAAATTTTTATCAAATGCGGATCTGGTCTTACAGGCCCATCTTTTGGAGAGAGAGGTTTTTATTGCCATTTGGATCACGATATTTGGTGCACTCGCGCTTTATCTTTTCGGGAAGATCAAACTTCCACATGATTCAGACCTCCCTTTTATTTCTGTAGGAAGATTAAGTCTCGGACTGATCGTCTTGGCCTTCACGATATATATGATTCCGGGCCTTTGGGGAGCACCCCTTAAATTGATCAGCGGGTTCCCTCCCCCTATGCATTACAGTGAGTCTACCTATGGCGTGGGTTATACCAAATTAAGCGAAGGGGGCAGCAACAGTGAAAAGGGCATCCCGGAAGGGGCGCATCTGGGTCCTCATGACATCATTTCCTTTTTAGATTACGAAAAGGGAATGGCCTATGCCAAAAAAGTAAACAAGCCTGTCATGATCGATTTTACAGGGCACGCCTGTGTGAATTGCCGGAAAATGGAAGAGAGGGTTTGGTCAGATCCAAGAGTATTACAGGTTCTCAAACAGGAGATTATTCTGATTTCACTTTTTGTGGATGATAAAAGAAAACTTCCTGAAGAAGATCAGTATACTTCAACGATAAATGGTAAAAAGGTAACGACTATTGGTAAAAAATGGAGTGAATTCCAGATTCTCAAATACAAGGCCAACGCACAACCTTACTATGTTTTACTCGATCATGAAGGGCAAAACCTAAACGAATATTCTGCCTATAACCCCGATATTGAAGAATATTTGGCCTGGTTAAAGGAAGGAATTGGTAACTTTAATCCCTCAAAGGAATAATCAAGGTTGGTATAAATTTTGATCTATGAGGAAGCGAATGGTTGTGAAGTTCAAATTTTAATGGCTTACTGCTAAGAATTAATTGAATATGAAAAGGGTCTTACCAATAATCTTCATTTTATCGTGTCTCACCGCTTTTTCCCAAAATGATACGCTGTCGTTTCAAAGGGGGGAGTTTTTAAAATTCAAGATACAGTACGGCTTGTTGAATGCCGGTTTTGCAACGGTTGAAATAGAGAAAGAAAATGAAAAAAATGACCCTTTGCTCCATGCCGTAGGAAAAGGCTGGACTACGGGTATGGTAGGGTTTTTATTTCCTGTGGACGACACCTATGAAACTTATTTCACAGAGAATGGTTCCCGGCCAAAACACTTTGTCAGGAAACTCAATGAAGGAGGCTGGACGCAAGACAAAGAAATCTTTTTTGATTTCAGCAAGCACCAGGCCAAGGTCGTAAATCATAAAAAAAAGACCGAAAAATCATATTTTATTCAAAACGACATACATGACATGCTATCGTCTTTCTATTATATGAGAAGTGTCGATTTTTCTAATTTGAAGGATAACGATTCCATCTCCATGAACATCTTCTTTGATGAAAAAATGAATCCCTTCAAGCTCATTATAATGGGGCGTGAAACCCTGAAGACTAAATTCGGAAAGATCCAGACCATAAAGATCAGGCCTCTGGTGCAGAAAGGAAGGGTCTTTAAGGATGAAGAAAATGTAACTTTATGGATCACTGATGACCTGAACAAGATTCCCATAAAAATAAAAGCTTCTCTTGTTGTGGGCTCGGCAAAGGCCGAATTAGTCGAATATAATGGATTAGTTCATCCTTTTCCTTGAATATTTAACTATTCTTAGGGTCATTTATTTGTCAAATTCGATAAATTTGCAGCGTTACAAGCAAAATATTCGAACGTGAAGAGAAGC
>CBDUAP010000001.1:0-55114 GCA_965365165.1 uncultured Flavobacteriaceae bacterium | reverse complement strand
CGGAAGCAAAAATTCCAAGGACTTGGAAAACTGCTCCGCAGAGTCTGTAGAATCATTTAAGGTGTAATTTTTCATATGAACAAAACAACTTCCACGAAATTAATACTTTTTTTTGAATATCAAATCCGCCTGCCGGACGGGCAGGTTTGCAGAAACGGTCCGTATCTGGATCAAGCTAGTAATCCGGCTTTACTTCAAAAAGTTATCTATGCTTTCAAAATATGCTTTTGGCCTGTCGAGCCAACCATAATGATTGCAATTTTCAAGAATAACCAGGCTTGCATTTTGAAAAACATGCATCGCTTTTTCTGCAGTCGCTTTATCGATAATATCTTCTTTCCCCTGAATAATTAAAACAGGTGCTTCCAGGCTTCTTAATCCTTCCGAACAATCAAAATCGATTTTTCTCATGTTTTGATAAACCAATCGGTTAATCATTGTATTTCCCTGTGTCAACCTTTCAGCTACAATCGGAACATTCACTTGATTATAAAGATAGGCCGGAGCTAAATATTTTCCTCTTTGCAGCCTGGTATAATAAGTCGTATCTCCTTTTGAAATTTTATCGTTCCAGAAACTTAACGAGTCTCTTTGTTTTTTTGTGAGTCTGGAAGTGATATTAATTCTTGAGAATAATTCCATGTCAATTCCTCCTGAAGAAGATAGAATAAGCCCTTTAACCCTGTTAGGGTGTTCAGAAGCATAATAAGAAGCAAGCATCCCTCCAAATGAATGTCCTAATATTACCCATTTATCGATCTTTAGAAATTCCCGTATCATCTCAATGTCCTCAACCATTAAATCGAGGGTTATGGTCCTTGAATTTAATGAGGATATTTTGGACAACCCTGTTCCTCTTTGGTCATAAATAATTGCTTTGTTTGATGCTCCTAATTTTTGGGCAAGTGGTATAAAACCATTACTGTTCATACCGGGGCCGCCATTGATGATCAATAAAGGTGCTCCCTCCCCGTACACTTTTAAATGTATAATATTGCCGGCATTTTTAATGTTATGCTCAGTTTGGGAAAAAAGTGAATTGCAACTTAGTAATATAAAAATAGTTAATAATAATTTTTTCATTTTTGCTTATTGTGACCAAGAGTTTGAAAAGAGGGCGATTGGCATTTTTATTTCTTTATAGTCCGGATTAGTTTCTTTCAAATTCAGGCATATGCCATTTCTCTGTTATACTTCATTTGGTATTCTTTCGGAGACATTCCCGAATGTTTTTTAAAGGTGCCTCGAAATGCTTTTTCATCCAAGTAACCTATGCTGTACATCACCTCAGTAATAGTGTTCGTCGTAGATTCAAGCTTCTTTTTTGCCGCCTCAATCCTCACCCGTTGTATGTATTCAAGAGGCGTGTTGGAAGTAGCCTTTTTAAACCTTCGCAGAAAACTTCTGCCATTCAGATGAACACGCTCTGCAATGGCTTCGATATTGAGTTTTTGTTCATAGTTGTTCTCAATGAATTCCTGGGCCGTTTTGATGGGCTCATCCGAGTGTTCCTTTTGCCCGCTGAATACGATGAATTCAAGCTGACTAACCCGATCGTATTCTACCTCCGAAATCTTTGATGTCCAGATCGCCGTTTCCCTTCCAAAATATCGCTCGATCAGATACAGGGTGAAGTTGAGGATAGAGTAAGCACCTCCACTTGAATAAATCCCATTGTCTTCACATATGATGCTTTCAGGAACCAGTTTTACTTCAGGATATTTTCGCCTGAATAATTCATGAGCCGTCCAGTGTGTCGCACAATTCTTTCCATTCACCAATCCTGTTTCGGCCAGAAGAAACGCGCCTTTACAAAGACTTGCTAACTCTGCATCATTCACAATACGCTGTTTCTTTATCCAGTTTACAAAGCTTTTGTTGACATTTACACCTCTTTCGAGATCTCCACTGATTGGAGATATAATGATCAAATCCGTTTTCCGCACAGATTCTATACTTGCCGTAGGGTTTATCGTAAATAGGTTTTGATAGGTAACCGGGTCTTCATTGATGCCAACCAGATCAATGGCGAACAATGGTTCAGCCAATTTATTTAATCGCTGATGATAAGTGTTTGCCATTTTGAACAAATTAAACGGTGCAATAATGGTATCGACAATGCTGCTTCCTACAGGGACGATGATACTGATATGTTTCATAATATAAGGATTATTGGCAAAGGTATAAAAATATCTTGTCGTAAACAACCCTGTAAATAGTCTAAAATGACACCTGTTAAGTATACATTATAGACATATCTTTGTAGTGTAATCAATTATAAAAAAACAATAATTATGACAAATCAAGAAGTAATGGTAGTATATAAATGGACTGCCAAAGAAGGAAACTCAGAAGAATTAAAGGCGATATACAAAGAGGTAGAAAGCCAAATGAATGCTAATGAACCGGGAGCATTAAAGGTTCAATGCTATTTTGAAGAATCATCATCTGCCCTGGTCGTTATGGATCTTTTTTCAGATGCCAATGCGGTGGGCTTTCATTTAGGAACCACTGCAGCGGGGCATTTCGAAAATTTACTGAAAATAGCCGTTCCCGGAGAATTTTTATTCTGTGGTGATATTCCTGAAGAGATGAAACAAGCTGCAATCGGCATGGGATTAAATGCCACTTTTGCTCCAAAAGTTTTTGGATTTGAAAGGAACTAAATTAAAAGCCGCAACAGGAATTTTAGCTGTACGAGGAGTTCAATAAATCAGGAAAACTTGAGTGCTCTAGATCATTTGATAGAGCACTCTCAACTTGAATAAAAGACAAACCAATCAAAGATTCCATCTGTAAAGGTTGTTGTCAACCTTCGGATCAATAAGTTTTGGTGCTCTGTTTGTTTTTTATTCCTTTATTTTTTCAAATAAAATATTTTTTGCCCTACTGCTCGAAACCTCAAAGCCAATAATCTTTTCCATAGAATCTCTTGTAAAATTAATCTCCCGGAATGAACCTGATCCTAAAAAGTAATTTTTCATAATCGGCTTTAATTTAAAGTCTCCAAGCCTTTGATGATTTGCTATTAATAGCCCGTCTTTAACATTAAAAGAATAAAAAGTATTCAATTCCTTAGAGAAATATTTTCCTTTAAATTCTGACAAACTGTCTGAATTATGATTTGCCGGCACATACTTTTGGAATTCAATCGTATAACCATCATCAAACATTAAGGTCAAGCCATTATCCTTAAAAGCAACAGAAATATATTCATCTCCCGTCATTTCAAATTCAGAACGGCCTACAGGGACTAATCCTGTTTTGTTTCCATTTTCTCTTGCATAATACAATGTGTCATTTTCGAATACGATTTGTCTTGAATACCTGTCTTTTTTATTCCAGTAATGGCCCTGATAAATTTTAAGATCCTTGTTGCTTAATTTAACAGGTGACTTAGTTATCCTTTCTTTCTCATTGTTTTTTCCGGGAGCCATCTTTAAATGGCCTTTCAAACAGATTTCTGTGAGTTGTTGTACGGTTCTTCCTCCATTTATTGAAGAATTATTCGAAACTAAGAGCAAACTGATTTGTTGCTGCGGAAACCTGCCGATATACGCCTGATAACTTGCGTCTAAACCGCTATGCGAAATTCTGGGAACCCCCTTGTATGTATCAATAACCTGACCATAGCCATAATTTATCTTTTCCCCATTGTTTAAATAATGAAGCTCCGCCATTTTTTCAAATATTTCATTTGTGCCTGCTTTTGGTTTGTTAAAGTTAAGAGCCCATTTACTTAAATCTTCGATCGTTGTAGATAAGTTTGTTGCACCAACGCTTGTATTGTTGAACATGTCTTCTCTGTAAACATTTCCTTCTTTATAATAAGAGAGTGCCCTATGGGGTATCACCATTCCTTCCTGATCTATAAATGCGGTATTGTTCATTCCGATCGGGGCGAATATTCTTTGTTGAGCGAAATCGGCAAATGACATGTCGGATAATCTCGAAACTATTTCAGCCAAAAGCGTATATCCTGAATTACAATACATAAAGTCATCGTTTGGTGAAAAATTTAAACTTTGCTGATTGTAAATAAGGTTTAACACTTGCTCATTCGAAATCATATCGTCGAGCCGCCAACCTGCAAGCCTTAATAAATTCCATTGGTCTTTTAAGCCACTTGTATGATTTAAAAGGTTTTGAATAGATATTTTTTTGTTTTTTACCTTCATTTCGGGAATATACTTTCGTATATCATCCTCTAACGATAACTTTCCATCTCTTTCAAGCAATAAAATAGCGAAAGCCGTAAATTGTTTTGAAACAGAGGCGACATGGAAAGAAGTTTTATTGGTTATAGGAATATTGTATTCCAAATTTGCGAGTCCGTATTGTCTTTGAAAAATCAAGGAATCACCAAAAACAATTCCGATTGAAATTCCGGGTTCGTTTTCATAATCGCCAAATAAAGAATCAATTTTACGCTCTGTTTCGGATATATCAAAAACTCCTTTATTGCTGTGTTGAGCATAGGTGCTGAAGGCAGAAGCAATTAAGAATGCCCAAATTACGTTTTTAAAAAAATGGTTCATAGAAATTAATTGATGACCAATAGGTCTTTGGGTCTGCTGTTTTGTTACAAATTTTTATTTAAATTTCTAACAACAGATGGTTTATAAACCTTTTTAATGCCTTTTTAAACAATGCTGAATGCTGTTATTTTGTGCTTTGTTTTACTTGCCTGTAAGAAAACCCTTCGCCCTTATCTCCTGCAACAGTAACTTCAATTACATTTTCACTTATTCTTTTGTATTGAATTTTTTTTGGAAAATCGTGGTCCATATTTTCAAATGATAAATAGTCTTTAATTTCATTATTTAAAATAAACGTAATTGTTTTTCCCTCATTTTGGTCTGGAACGGTAGCTTCAAAAATGACTGTATTTTCCAATATTTTTATAGCAAGAGTTTCAGTAATTATTTTTTGACCATCCTTAAACTTATATGAATATCCAATGAGTTCTTTGTTATTGGATAATTCCCAATTTTCATATTGCTCTTTTCCTTCCATTTTCCACGTGCCTATAATAAAATCCACTCTCGATAATCTGTTTTCAGAGCAGGCAAGTAAAAGACATAGTATGCATATGGATGTTAATGTTTTCATGTTTTAACTTTAAAATCATGCTCATCAAATATGAATAGAACACAACGGCTTTGTAAAAGATGAGTTCCTTGTTTAAGCATCTAATTTAGCAAATACAATCCGAACCTTAGTAAAATCTGTCGGATGACATGAGAACACAGACCCAAGTCATAATTATACACGGTGTTATGCTTTCGTTAGTAATTTAAATCACAATCAACAGCCTCAGTTGGCTCTTTGAACAAGTTCACTTTGAATTATCTTAAGCGAATTTATACTGTTGTTCTTCAGATCAGAATAAAACCTTGAATTCGGGAAAGTACCAGTGGCATAAAAGGAGGTTCGTTGATTACTCAAGGATTTCTTCATTGTTGATTACCGTTACCACACAAGGAAAAGACAACTCAGGATCACCCTTGTGATTCATGCTCTGGTAGATATTTAAAATCGACCTCTTAAAAATCTTCTGTGCTATGACATTCCCCTGATATCTGATCGTTACGGGATTTTCTAAATTCAGCATTTCATCATTCATCCATAACTGAATCGTGTCACCTGAGTTTTCAATGATGTTGATTTCATTGAGGCCTGTATTGTACTCCACTACAATTTTATCACCGTCTTTAATCTTGTTTTCAGGCATTCCCAACCAGTAAAAGCTTTTGTGATGCCTGTTGTCCTGTTTCCACACCACTTTTTGAGGAACAGGCTTGCGCTGATAAGCTTTCATCCATGCCAGAGCAACCGCATCATTTAGTTCCATCCAATGGCCCAGCCCTTCATGAATTTGAACATCATGTATGTAGCCCTGAGGATCCTCGAGCTGTAAATTGTCAAGTTCCTCCCCCCATTGCCTGGCTACGCTATTTCTATCATAAGGATCGTCTAATTCCCCCATATGGATTGCAAAAGGAGTATTTCTCAACCCCAAGGGCGATGCGTCATTCGGGTGTCCGGCCATCATAGAGGCCGCTGCCCATCGATCAGCCATTCTTGGGGCCAATTGATAGACGCCATCACCCCCGGCCGAATAACCCAGAAGATAAACTTTATCCGGGTTTACATTTAGCTTAATGACCGACATTTGTATGATGATATTCAGAAAATCATCGATGTGATCCTGATGCCATAAGTCCCATGTGTTGCTTGGAGCTCGTGGTGAAAGGTACACCCCTTCAAGGCTCTCCATGGCAGCATCATATAAATGCTTTTGATTGTTGTATTGCTGGTCATTCATTTCGGCCGTTGTTCCACCACCTCCATGAAGGGAGATAAACAAACTTCTTCCGTCTGAAGGTTTGTCCCCGAAAATATTGTAATAAAAAGGCATGGTGTAACCCTTAAAACTCAATGAGCCATTGTCCCATTCCGATTCATAATCCTTTACCATTCTTGCTTGTTTGTCTGCATAGAGCAGGTCCAATACATTCTCTGCCTGGCTTTTTGTCAGGGCTTCCTTAGCAAATTCAAGGCTTTCCAATGATTCTCTTTTCCCTACTTCCTTAGCCAGCCACTGGTCTAAATTCTTGCTTAAAAACTCCTCCGTTTTTCCGGTAGATTCACTGCATCCTTGCAATAAGAGCATTATGCAAAGATATATTAGTACTTTAAAATTTTTCATGATTTTAATTCTTGAATTATATGCTTCAGTTTAGTCTAATTTTGGGAGCCATATGACAGGAACCCTTCTATTTTATAAGCTATCATCAAAGGCCTCCAATATAGTTGTCAGTTTCTTTACAACCTCTGGAAATTGACTTGCCACATTCTTTTTTTCAGCAATATCAAGATCCAGATTATATAGTGCTCCTTGAAAAATACCTTCAGTTTTTTCGTCCCATCCCCCTGATTTTTTTAGGTGAAGTTTCCATTTCCCGAGACGGATAGCTTCTAAATCGCCATTTCTGGCGTAAAAATAGATTGGACGTTCGGGTAGTTTTACGTTTTCAGGAGACAATAAAACGCCACTAATGTCTGTCCCATCCATTATCAAACCTTCGGGAATCTTTGAAGATGAGATTTTAGCCAAAGTCGGAAACAAGTCCAGGGTACTCACAATTTCATCACTAACGATACCTTTGGGTATTTTATCCGGCCATGCAATGATTCCCGGAACACGCTGACCGCCTTCCCATGTTTGGGCTTTTCGGCCTCTAAGCGGTTCTGCTGAGCCAACTTCGGGGCCGTTATCAGAAGTGAAAATAAAAATAGTGTTTTCATAGATGCCTTCTTCCTTCAATACCCTTATGATTTCACCGGCACTCCAATCCAATTCCATGATCACGTCACCGTAAAGACCTTTTTTGCTTTTGCCTTGAAAAGATGGTGAAGCATGAAGCGGGGTATGGGGCATATTGTGTGCCAGGTACATAAAAAATGGTTTCTCCCCCCGATTCCTTATTTGGCTAATGGCTTCTTCTGTATATTTTTTTGTCAGGAACTGTTGGTCAGGCCCACTTTCTATCAATTCTGCATTTCGGTACAGAGGAAGTGGTGGCGATTGAAAATCAATTCCTTTATAATAATAATTATCCATGTCGTTTGAGTAAGGAACACCATAAAATTTCTCAAAACCATGATTTATGGGCATAAATTCCTCTTTATGGCCCAAATGCCATTTCCCGATGCATGAGGTGCTATAGCCTCTTTCCTTAAGCATTTCTGCCAAGGTATATTCTTTGGCAGGGAGGCCTTCATTTGAAAATGGGAAAAGAACAGCCTCATGAAGATCATATCTTTTAGGATAACGGCCGGTCAGCAGCCCTGCTCTTGAAGGCGTACAAACCGTGGCAGGTACATAAAAATTGGTAAACCTGATGCCTTCGGATGCCAGCAGGTCCAAATGCGGGGTGTCAAATCCTTTAGCGTCATAAGAGCCTACATCTGCATAACCCTGATCATCAGTGAAAAAAATAATAATATTAGGTCTGGTTTCATTGTTCCCATTCTGCTTCCTGCATGAAGAAATACTGATGAGTAAAAACACCAGTAAGGTTAATCTATATCGTTTCATTTTTATTTCCAATGACCTACATTTTCCTTGCTGAATAGGGTTTTTCTAAATTCACCCGGTTTTTTCTCATTCATCAGCTTCAATGCTCCCGCCTCTTGAATCAATGTCCTGAAGTGATCTTCTCTCAAGTCATATTGTTCTTTATTGGCGTATGTTGTTATCAGCATCAATTGAAAAGGATCCTCCTCAGTGAAAGGTGTTTCCAATATTTGAAATGAATGTATATAATCATTTTCCAAAGCCCTATTTCTAAGCGCTTTCCAGTTATTCTGATAGTAATAATAAGCTTCTGCTTTATTTTCATTCAATATCTGCACAAAATCAATTGTGCTAATTCTTTCATCTTGCTGTCCGTAAACGATAGAATTCAGACTTAAAACAATTAATAATAAAATGGTTCGCATCCTATATTTCATCTTTTTTAGCATTACACACAGGGGTAAGTGCATGAAGGTTGTTATCAATCAGTATTGATTGATTACCTAGACACTAAAGTAGTTAATTCAAGTGAATATCAATGGTTGTTGAGAGTCATAAAGAAGTAAACAAAAACTCTCTCCTCTGTAGAAATTCTTAATACTGACTTTTAAAGGGTCAGCTAGGTTTTCAATTAATCCTTTTTGAATCAGGCTATTGTACGCATTTGTATTGTAAGGAATTTGTATGACCCAGTTTGGGTTAAATTCAAATCTCATTATTTGAATGAGGGTATCAACGGTCGCATTTGGATTGGCTACTCTTGCTCTCAAAGACTCATTCAAATTATATTGTTCTTCAATAAATGGAAGCCTTTCTCTGATTAATTTAATGTCTTGTGTTAGGTCGTTACGCAATTCAACTAAAGAATTTTATCATTAATTAAATGAAGTTTAACGGACTTGATAATATCATTTTCTATCCGATTTAAGTAATTGAAACACATTATTTACCTTTCCTTTTAAAATCTAAATCCTGAAAATCGTAACTAAAATCAATAATGGGTGATATTCCTTTCATTCGAAAGGATATTGCCTTCCCCGTTTCATCCAATTGAAATATGGCAAAAGCGTCATAATTGTCAACTCCAGAATCTCTTGAATATTCCCAGTCTACAGCAAATGTGTTGGCATTGTAATAATACATAGGGCCTCTAAGCTTGGGGGATTTTTTAGATTTTATCCATAATTGATTGTCCTGCTGATATACTTCCATTTCTCCAAACCAATTATCTTCATAAACTCCTGTGAAAAAATTCAATTCAGGCGTTTTGCCTTTATTCTTTTTGACTTGTTCCCAAACTGCATTAATCACTGAGTCTGCATGGGTTGAAGATTCATTTAACCTGGATTCGGCCCATTCTAACCAATTTATCCCCTCCGCTTCCAAGATCTCATCCTTTATTTCATTTGTCAGCGTAACCAAACTTAATCCACCTGGAGATGCATTGGTCAGCACAATGATTCCTGCTTTTAATTCGGGTATCATCGTAACCATGGAAAGCATCCCCGGCAAACCCCCAGAGTGCTGTACAACGGTATAACCCTTTTCATCTCTCAAATTAAAACCCAGACCATACCCCCTGTAATGAGTATTGTACATTCCTCCTCCAAATGCATTATAAGATCGATTGGTGTGGATCTTCCAAAGTTCCCTGTGATTCTTTTTTGAGATCAAAGTGTCTGTCAGGTTCTCTCCAAATAGTCCTTCGTTTAAATGCATGAGCACCCATTTGCTCATATCTCTTACGTTCGAATAAATACCTCCTGCTGCTCCAAGGGAACCATCATTTTTGATAAACACGTCGATTTGCTCAATTTTTTGATTTTCACTGGTATGGGGGAAGGCAACATTAGAGTTATTACTGATATTTTGATAAATCCCTACAGAATTTTCCATGCCCAGCAGGCCCATTATTTCATCCTGGACAAACTTGTCCCAAGCTTTACCGCTAACTCTTTTAATTACTTCTCCAGCAACTACATACAATAGATTGTCATAATCATATTTGGTCCTAAAATCTGAAACAGGAGTTTGAAACTGAAAACTGCGTAAGACATCATCTATGGTAAAACTTGATCCGTCAGGGAAGAACATTAAATCACCTGCACCCAGACCTAATCCACTTCTATGCGTTAATAAATCAACGATGGTGAAATTTTTTGTGATATATGGATCATACATTTTAAACTCGGGAATGTATTCAATTACCTTGTCGTCCCATGAAAGCTTTCCCTGATCAGCCAATATGCCCAATGCAGTAGTTGTAAACGCTTTACTGTTGGAAGCAATTGCAAAAAGAGTGTTTTCATCAACCTTATTACCAGTTATAGCAGAAGAGATGCCATAACCTTTTATGTGAGATAATGCTCCATCCTCTATAACTGCAATTGCAATTCCAGCCTGAGGAAATTGGTTCATTGATACATTTACCAAGGAATCTATGAATTGTGAACTTACTTTTGATTGAGAGAAGCAAAAGTGAGGTATCAGCAGAATTAATAATAGTAGTTTATACATGGCAGTTATCATTTTTATTGTTAAAGGTTTTCGTAAAACCATTAGTTGCAAGTTAATTTAGGGATTATTTTATCGGTTCATTCAGTTCTGTTCGAATCCGTCTTACTTGCGATTATACAATCTTGTATCACGTTATTTTTTAATTCGATTATATTTTTTTAATGTTTCCACGAGCAAATCGTGAGGCAAGGCAAACCCCTTATTTCCATTGATTCCCTCCATCGTTTCAGCAGCCACCATAGCATTAATAATCGCTTCCTCAACGGCTTGTACAGTTGCTTCAAAAACCGGCATGAGCAAGTCATTGGACATTGTTTCAACAACTGTCATTTCATCACGATTAAACGCCTTCTCATTTGCAGTGGAGAAAGCCAAAAAAATATCACCAGAGCCGTTACTTCCTCGTCCTCCAACAATGCCGATTCCTAAAGGAATTCTCTGGGCTATTCTTTTTAATTGATGTGGTAAAAGAGGTACATCTGTTGCTACTATTACTATAATAGAACCATCGCCTTCCTGCCTCCTCGATTTTGGAGGTGACTTAAATTCATAGTTTAAGGTGTCCTTTAACTCAATCCCAACAGGGACACCAGCAATTGATAAATTCCTTTTTGCTCCAAAATTGGATTGCACTATAGCTCCAACAGTAAATGTTGAATCTTTAATTTTAAAAACCCTTGATGAAGTTCCAGTCCCTCCCTTAAAACCCAAAGTTAACATCCCGGTTCCACCACCAACATTCCCTTCTTCTATTTTACCGTTCGACGCATTGTGGATGGCTTCCAATACGTGTTCTTCCTTCACGTGAAATCCGTAGATATCATTCAGAAAACCATCATATGTCTCTGCCACTACAGGATATGTGTACCACCAATCTTCACCACTGTACCAATCGGTATCAACAAACCATCTCAAAACGGCTTGTCTTACTTCTCCAACACTGTTAGTATTAGTAATCATAACAGGGGTTTCAAGAAAACCTGATTCCGTTACCCATGTGGTACCAGTCATTTCCCCGTTGCCATTCAGGCTATACCAATTGGCGTAAACCGGACTGAATTTCTTAGCTTTCCCTCTTGGAAATATTGCTGTAACACCTGTTCGTACTGGACCCTTGCCTATGATATTTTCTCCTTCACCGGATATAATTGTGCTGTATCCAACCTCGACACCTTTCACATCTGTAATGGCATTAAATTCACCTGTTTTACCGACAAATGGGATTCCTAAATCTCTTGCTCTGGGTTTTTGACCATATGATTGAGCGCAAATGAGAATAAGTGTACAAACTATTAATATTTTCTTCATAATTGGATGGTTTTAATGACCACTAACGGTTAGTGCAATAAGGATTGCCCTAAGTGCCTTCAGTATGTTATTTTCAATAATCAATTTATATGTTTGTTACTAATGCTTTAGACAAATTCTAAAAAACAGTTCCTTTTTTAAATGACCTCCAGCATAACCTTATTTCCTGTTGACGAATCTTCACCTATCGATATTTCGAAGTAACCCTTTTCAACAAATGGCTGCCCGTTATCATCAAAAACAGACAGGTCTTTCGGAGTCAATTCAAATTCAACTTCTTCGGATTTGCCTTTGGCCAAATAGATTTTTTTAAAATGACGCAAAGATTTAATGGGTCTGACGACTGAAGCTTCGATATCTTTGACGTATAGTTGAACAACAGTTTGTCCGTCAAAATCACCAACATTTGACACCTTTACCTTCACCTTAACCTTTTCACCCATTGCCACAGAAGGACTGCCCAATTCAGGTTTTGAATAAGAAAATTTGGTGTAACTCTGTCCGTATCCAAAAGGATACAAGACCTCTCCTGAAAAATATCGATAGGTCCTTCCTTTCATGTGATAATCTTCAAAGGGCGGCAAGTCATCAATCGATTTATAAAAAGTCACCGGTAATTTCCCCGAGGGGTTGTAATCTCCAAAAAGGATATCGGCAACAGCCGCTCCACCGGCCTGCCCGGGATACCATATGTGCAATAAAGCAGGCAGATGATCCTTTTCCCAATTCAAGGCCAGGGCACTGCCCGAGGCCACAATACATACAACCGGTTTTCCTGTGGCATGTAAGTCTTTTAACAAATTCAATTGTGCCTCAGGAAGTTTCATATGAACCCTGTCTCCTTTGTTGAATCCATCAATTACCACGGGCATTTCTTCTCCTTCCACCCGTGCCGATATGCCACCAACATAAAAGATGATATCGCTCTGATTTACCTGTTTCATCATCTCATCCTTCCCTTTAAGAGCCTCCTGATTCCAAAGAAGCTGAATGGCCGACTCCCATGGATTCTTACAACTGTATTCAAGAACTACTTTATATTTCTTTCCTTTTTCCAGGCTAAATTCACTTGACTCTATCTCAATGGCATTTCCTCCGGATCCGGCCAGAACTTCCTGGTCATCAACAAACAATTTGTAGGATCCGCCCTTTTCAAGGATACCCAACAATATGTTCCCTTTAAAATCTGCCTGTAGCACCCCTGAATACCTTACGGAGAACTTTCCGGGGGTCAGCACGCCATGAGGTACGGCTCCTCCCCAGTCATAATCAATGAATTCCTTTTCTTCGGTCACTACTGCCTCTCCTTCAAAGCCTGAATTGTCAAAATATTCCACCTTCAGGCGACCCTTAAAACTGTTTGGGCCAATCACGTCGAAAATCGTATTTGTATCTGTCAGGTTGGTCCCTTTAAAATAACTTATTTCTGTTTTTTCAGACACCTTTTTTTCGATGCCCTCTAAAATTGTTGAACTAAAAGTGGGTGTTCCAAAATAGTTTCCCAGCGAATACTGCCTGTCATTAGCGTTTGGCCCAATCACCATAATTTTTTTAACTGATTTTGATATGGGAAGGGTATTGTTCTCGTTTTTTAACAAGACAATCGATTCTCTGGCGGTTTTCAGGGCAAGCTTCTGATGCGTCTCTGATTCAAGTGAATTCCCTGATATCTCAGCAAAGGGTATTCTGTCCGGAATATTCAGGAGGCCCAGTTTGATCCTGGCCAAAAACAATCTTTTTATGGCCAGGTCAATTTCTTTTTCTTCGATCAAACCTTTTTCAACGGCTTTGGTCAAATGTGAATAGGTATCACCACAATTCAGGTCACAACCTGATTTTACGGCCAAAGCTGCTGCTTCTTCAGCAGTAGGAACAATTTTGTGATACATATAAATATCCGCAACAGCACCACAATCAGAAACGACATAACCCTCAAACCCCCATTGCTTTCTCAGGATCTCATCCAGCAGCAGCGGGCTGGCGGTGGCTGAAGCTCCTAAATAACGATTATAGGCTGACATCACCGAAAAGGCCTTTCCTTCAACAACAGTGGCCCGAAAAGCCGGTAAATAAGTCTCCCAAAGGTCTCTTTTATCGGTATAGGCATCAAAATAGTGCCTGTTAAATTCAGGGCCGCTGTGCACAGCAAAATGTTTGGGTGTGGCAATGACCTTAAAATAATCAGGGTCGTTCCCTTGCAAGCCTGTTACAAAGGCGACACCCAGTTTAGAGGTCAGCAAAGGGTCCTCTCCATAAGTTTCCTGCCCACGGCCCCACCTGGGGTCTCTGAAAATATTGATATTTGGCGTCCACATGGTGAGACCCTGATATCTATTTCGCTGACCTAAACTCACGCTATGATTAAATTTGGCCCGGGCCTCGGTACTGATGGCGTCTGCTACTTCATGAATCAGTTCCGTGTTCCAGGTGGCAGCCATGCCGATGGCCTGTGGAAAAGAAGTTGCATTTCCGGCGCGCGCCACCCCGTGCAAACATTCATTCCACCAGTTGTATTGAGGTATGCCCAATCGATCAATGGCAGGGGCTACATCCTGCATCTGACTTACCTTTTCTTCAAGTGTCAATCTTTTGATAAGATCATTAACCCTTTCATTAGGGTCTAGTTTGTCGTCCATAAAAGGGTATTTCATTTCCTGTCCATTTAAAAAAATGGGTAAAAAAATGATTAAAGCAAGCTGGGTATATTTCATTGTATAAAAATTATCTAATTCCATTTTTTATTGGCTTCATCTCCCATAATGATTTTCAATGTTCCTCCATTTTTAATATCAAAATGAGTGAAAAACAAACGCTCATGCCTTATTCCATTTAGCCAGACCTCTTGAACATATTTATTGGCCTCACTGTTATTTTCAGCAATGATGGTGAACACTTTTCCTGTTTCAAGATTGATGTCGACCTTATCAAACAATGGCCGCCCAATCGTATACACAGGTCTGCCAGGAGTCATTTGATAAAACCCCATGGCATTCATAATATACCAGGCAGACATTTGTCCGCAATCTTCATTGCCAATGATCCCTTCAGGATCTGCAGCGTAAAAATCGTTGAGAATCTGATCTATTAGTTCCGCTGTTTTCCAGGACTCCCCGGCATAAGAATACAGGTACGTAATATGATGGCTCGGCTCATTTCCGTGAGCGTATTGACCAATCAGCCCGGTAATATCACCACTTGCATCTTCACCAAGAATTTCGGAAGAAGTGCTAAACAGCGTATCCAGTTTTTGAACAAAAGCGGAATCACTCCCGTACAAATCTTTAAAACCATCTATATCGTGTGGAACGAACCAGGTCCATTGCCAGGCATTTCCTTCAACATAATCAGACCTGTCATGACTCGAATATTTTGCATTAAAAGGAGTAACCCAGGAACCATCTTCATTCTTTCCCCTCATAAAGCCAGTTTCAACGTCAAAATACCGCTTATAATTCAGGGCTCTTTCCTCAAAAACTCGAACAATTGAATCGTTTCCATTGAGTTTTGCAATTTCTGCAATGCACCAATCATAATAGGCCATTTCAAGACCAAAAGAAACAGATTTAATAATTTTGTCAGCCGGAATATGGCGGTTTTCATTAACGTATTTATTGTAGAGTGGCATCAGTGATTTTTTCCTCAGGTTATCAGAATTTTCTACCAGCCAAGGTTTATAAGAAGCGCTGTTGATGGCAGCCTCAAGAGCAAGTTTCTTGTCAATTCCAGGTATTTCTTTGTTCAGGGCATCGGCAATATTGGCCACGGCAGGATAACCCACCATGGTTCCAGTATAATTTGCTGCCAGTGGCCACATTGGAAGCAAACCACCCTCCTTATACTTTTGAAGAAGATTATTAACCCAGTCTGCAGATTTTTTTTCATCAATAATCGTCATTAAAGGGTGCAAAGCCCTGAAGGTATCCCATAAAGAATAAACCGTATAATTGGTTTCTCCCTCTGATGTGCTATGAATTTCCTGGTCCATTCCCCTATACCGACCATCAACGTCCTGAAAGATCATGGGTGCGATCATGCTGTGATAAAGAGCCGTATAGAATATTGTTTGTTTTTCCTTGTCACGGGTTTCGATATCAATTTTTTTCAATGCCATTCGCCAGCTATCCTTGGCTTTTTCTTTTACTTCTTCGAAATCCCAGCCAGGTAATTCTTGTTTCATGTTTTTAACAGCACCCTCCGGATCAACCGATGACACACTCACCTTTATTTGCAGGGCCTCCTGTTCAGATAACGCATCGAAACTGAAATATGCATATATGTCTTTCCCTTTATAGATTGCAGAATTATCCGATTCTTTATCATCTGTAAAGACCGATTCAAGAACAAACGGGCTCGAAAATTTAATATAAAAGTAGACCTTGTGATCATATGCCCAGCCACTGGATTGCTTGATTCCTCTGATGGTTTGGTCATCGATTATTTCCAATTCATTATACGTATTGTCATGACCCCAGGTTCTTTGCAAAATATGACCCACATCCAATAATAGTTTTTTAGTCTCCTTTGAGTCATAGTGGTATTGGTGCATTCCTACACGTGTGGTAGCTGTTAATTTTGCTTCCACCGCATAGTTGTCAAATTTTACGGCATAATAACCTACTTCTGCCTTCTCATTGACTTTTAAAAATTTTGCTACAGGTTTTTCTTTTGGCTCCCCTGTAAAAGGAAGAAGGAGAATATCTCCAAGATCACCTATCCCGGTTCCGCTTAAATGCGTATGGCTAAAACCATAAATAGTTTCATCGCTGTAATGATAACCGCTTGACGCATCCCACCCGTTTAGCCTTGTGTCAGGGCTCAACTGAATCATTCCATTGGGCAATACAGGGCCCGGAAAAGTATGGCCATGAAAACCCGTTCCAATAAAAGGATCAACATAGGTCAAGACATCTATTTCCTCCTCAAGTTTTGTTTCGCCACTAGTGCAACCTATCAGTAACCCCAAGAGGAGAATACCTGCTGATAATGTCATTTTTCTTTTAAATCCCGCTATTTTCATCTTTGTTTTTTTTTGACTTCTCTAAAATCTGCATTTTGAAATGATGATTTGTACAAGGTTATTTCAGTTTGAATGTTATTTCTCCTGTACTCAAAACAAATTTTAAACCAGTATTCTCCAACTATTCTTTTAAAAATCCACCTGCTATTAAACGCTAATTTTTTCGGAAAAACTTTGAATCAGCTTTAATTGATTCTTAGATCTGTCTAAATTATGTTCAGGGTATTTGGTTTTATAATAAATGTTTCCATTCAAATAATCCGTTAAAAAGCGTAAGGCCATAATAAAGGTCATGGTCTTGGCCCCAAGGGGAAGGTATTTCCTTTCCAAATCTGTAATTGAGCCACCCACCTTTTCAAGGAAGCCGCGGGCATAGGCCTCATACAGGTCTTTTTTGAAATATACCCGTTCGAGATCCCTTTCGTCCTCCGCAGCTGAATTACAAATTGTCCTGATGGCATCTCCAAAATCATAGTGGACAATCCCCGGCATAATGGTATCGGTGTCAATGACACAAAGGCCCCTGCCCTGTAAATCAAAAAGCGCATTTGAAATTTTGGTGTCGTTGTGCGTCACCCTGAGCCTGATCTTGCCTTGTTCCTTCAGGTGCTGTAAAATATGCATCTCTTCTTTCAGCAGCCAAACTTTCTTGATCACTGAGTCTGAGTTTTCAAGTCTGTCTGCAGAAGCTTTTTTCAGCGCGTGCTCAAACTGTGAAAACCGGAAAGACATATCGTGAAAATGGGGAATAGATTCAATCAATGTTGAGGTATCAAAACCTTCTGTCAGGTTTAAAAACTCCCCAAACAGCTTTCCGCCTTCATAGGCGATGGTTTTGTCACGGACAATGTCAAAAGTTTGACTTTGATCAATATAGATCATGGCATTCCAAAAATCGCCCCGATCATCTTCAAAATGGTAGGCCCCTGAAACCGTTGGCAGAAATGTCAAAATCCTTCTTTGCCTCTCTTGCTTCGACAATTCAGGCATTTGCAAATGAAGGTACTGACTTACGAGAACCTTGTTCCTGACCAAGCCCGGGACATCCTTAAAAACACCCTTATTGATTTTTTGAACCACAGATTGGAACCCGTCATTTGATTTGACCAGAAAAGTGTCGTTAATATGTCCTGAGGTAAGTTCTTTAACAGCCATTATTTTTCTGTCAGGAAGAAATGCTGCCAATACCTCTTTTCTTATTTCTAACATTTTACCACAAGTGAGTCGGATATACGCCTTTCTTTTTCAGGGCCTGTATTTCTTTTTGTACAAAGGCTTTGTCTTCTTTATAAGTTACACCGAACCATCTGGCCCCGGAGGTAAGTACCTTAACGGTTGCGGTCCTGTTTTTCAGATATCCGTTTACAATAAGCGGAATAAAGTATTCCGCCTTCAAATTATCTTTATTCTCTTCCAGAAAAGTCTCAAATAATGTTTCTGCATAATCAAAACATCTGGGGGTGAATCCCCAAAAATTCATTGATACAACCGTATTCTCGTCTATTGGAAGCAAATTACCTGCTTCATCTTTTCGCATTAACCTTCCGTCAATGCTTTCGATATGCGTTCTTTCCACAACCTCCTTCAAAAACCCGTCTTCATCAACAGTACATTCTCCTCTTGATACAAAACCATGTTCCGAAACCGTGTTTTTCAGCAAATAGGCCATCATACTGAAATCAAAGGAATTCTTATCAACTGACCTTAAGTAGGCAGCCATCGTGTCAAAGGCCTCCCGACCATAGAAATCATCTGCATTGATAATGGCAAAATTCTCTTTTACAGCATCCTTGGCCATCAGCATGGCATGACCAGTTCCCCAGGGTTTTGCCCTGTCAGGATTTTTAAACTTTTCAGGTACCTTGTCAATTTCCTGAAACACATAAGACACTGCTGCCTTTCCTTCCAGTTTACGGTCAATCTCGGCCCTGAATTCCTTTTCAATACTCTTTCGAATGATAAAAACAAATTTTCCGAATCCTGCCCTGAGGGCATCATAAATTGAGAAGTCAATGATCGTATCGCCTTCGGGAGTAAAAGTATCAAGCTGTTTCAGGCCTCCATACCGGCTGCCAATACCCGCAGCCAAAATGACCAGGGTTGGTTTGTTATTTTCCATGGATATCAATTATTTTGATCAAAAATACGTTAAAAAAACCTTTTGCGTGGTATCAAAATCGGTTATCCTTTAAGGGGAAAAATCATGATGCCTTAGCTTCTTTTGTTGAGAACAAATGAGAGAATCTTATTCAGAATTGGATTTCTGTTTGAAGAACTCCAGGCAACAGATAACACTGTGCGCTGGGGGATCTCTCCCAGTTCGATGCTTTTGATGTCCATGTCATAGCCCAGGAGCAAGGAACTCGGAACGATGGATATCCCAAGATTATTTTCAACCAATCTGAAAATGGTACTGGCATGAACCGTATTATGAGAAATCAAAGGATGAAATCCACTTTGTTCAAATATTTGCATCACCTGTTCGTAATAAGCCGGACTGTACGACTGATCAAAAAGGATAAATGGCTCCTCTTTCAAGGCGGAAAGGCCCTTGAAATTCTGCTGGCTCAAAGCATGTGATTTTGGAAGCACCAGTGAAAAAGTATCTTCAAAAACAGGATGTATATTCAAGCCTTTAGGGACCTTGTCCAGTCTCACGAATGCAAGGTCGATCTCTTTCATGAACAAGGCGTCTATCTGATCAGGGTTTTCCATTTCCTTCAAATTGTAATGGATGTTGGGATAGTCATCTTTTATCCTCAAAATGAACTCAGGAATCACATTTTGCATGGCAGATCCCACGTAACCGAAACTGATCTCGCCTTCTTTGCCCTGGTCTATAAGTTGGGCATGGCTAAAGGTATGGTCAATATTCTTCATGATCAGTTCGGCCTCGTGTTGAAGGTACTTTCCGGCCTTGGTCAAATAAACCTTTTTGTTTGATCTTTCAAAAAGGTCCAGGCCGAGTTCCTGCTCCATCTGTTTGATCTGTCGGCTCAGGCCCGGTTGCGAAATGAAAAGGCGGTCGGCAGCCTTCCTGAAATGCAATTCTTCAGCAACGGCAAGAAAATACCTGAGGTGACGCAATTCAATTTGATTACTCATAGTTATCAATAATTAATTATAATGGTATTATAAAGCATCAAATATAATCGTAAATTTGATAGAAGCAAATTTATTATTATGTTCAGATACGGATTGGACCATCTTACTGCAGGACAGGCAATTTCAATACTCAATGGAGACTTAAAAGGCACTTTATCAAGTGAAGCTGAAGAGAACATTAGGAAATCTCATGAGATCGTTTTGAAGACCGCCCTGAAAGACAAGGCAGTCTATGGTATCAATACCGGTTTTGGACCCTTGTGTGATACAATCATCTCTAAAAAAGATACAAGTGAGCTACAGAGGAAAATCCTATTGAGCCATTCGGTAGGGGTCGGTGCTCCCATTGACAAAGACCTGGCCAAACTCATGATGATCTTAAAAATGCATTCCCTGGCACAGGGCTATTCAGGGATTTCTATGGAGGTGCTTGAAAGGATTCAATGGCATATCGAAAATGACATCATTCCTTTGGTTCCTGAACAAGGTTCAGTTGGCGCTTCTGGAGACCTGGCTCCCTTGTCTCACTTATTTCTGCCGCTTATCGGAGAAGGAAAGGTCCTTTATAAAAACAATATCGAAAAAACAAAAGCAGTTCTGGAGAAAGAGGGCATGATACCTTTAAAATTGCACCCCAAAGCAGGGCTTGCATTAATTAACGGAACACAATTTATTTTGGCGCATGCCGTGATGGTTGTTGATAAATTGTACAATTGCCTTTCTCATGCCGATCTGATAGGAAGTTTGATGATCGAAGGACTGATGGGCTCACAAATGCCCTTTCACGAGTTACTTCACGCAACAAGGCCGTTTAAAGGAAATATTCATGTGGCGAAAAGAATCAATCAGTTTCTTCAGGATTCCCAAATCGGTAAATCACACCTCTTTTGCGGAAAGGTACAGGATCCCTATTCTCTCAGGTGCATGCCCCAGGTTCACGGAAGTTCAAGAAACGCCTGGTTGCATTTGAAAGAAAGTGTGGAGATAGAACTCAATTCAGTCACTGACAATCCTGTGATCATTTCTGAGGAACTCATCATCAGCGGAGGAAGTTTTCACGGACAAACCCTTGCGTTGCCCTTAGATTACGCCTGTTTGGCCGCAGCCGAAATAGGAAGTATTTCAGATCGCCGGACCTATCTTTCCCTGGAGGGAAAATATGAAGGCACGCCCAGGTTGCTCATGGAGGAAACAGGTTTGAATTCTGGGTTTATGATCCTGCAATATACTTCTGCCGCCCTGGTCAGTGAAAACAAGGGTTTATGCTTCCCTGCCAGCGCAGACAGTATTCCAACCTCCCTGGGCCAGGAAGATCATGTGAGCATGGGCTCCATAGGTGGCAGAAAAGCACTTCGTGTCATTGATAACCTTGAAAAGATCCTGGCCATTGAAATGTTATGTGCCGCACAGGCATTTGACTTTAGAAAACCGCTGAAATCAAGTGAAGTGCTTGATGATGTGCACATTTTGATCCGTGAAAAGGTCGATTTTGCAACAGAAGACCGGATTTTTTCAACGGATATTAAAAAGGCCGTAAAATTGATCCGGGACAGAGAATTATTGTCGACCACCGCGTTCCATTTTGAAAGCTACAGTGAGCACGATGAATTATTTGAATCTTATTAAATCCCTCTTGACATGATAACAACAAAAAGCAATACAACATTTCATCGGGAAATCTTACAGGGCATACCGGCCGAACTCCCGGCAAAAAAAGCTTATCCTGCAGGAGCCAACAGGGCACCTAAACGCAAGGATATCCTATCCGGGGAAGAAAAAAAACTTGCCATCAGAAATGCGCTGCGTTATTTTCCTGCTGCCTGGCATGAAACCCTCTCCCATGAGTTTCTTGAAGAGCTTAAAGCCTATGGCAGGATTTACATGTATCGGTTCAAACCAAATTATGATATGTACGCCAGGCCCATCGATACCTATCCTGCCAAAAGCAAAAAAGCGGCCGCAATCATGCTCATGATACAGAACAATCTGGATCCTGCTGTTGCCCAACATCCTGAAGAACTGATCACCTATGGCGGAAACGGTGCCGTTTTTCAAAACTGGGCCCAATACCTGCTGACCATGAAATACCTCGCCATGATGACCGACGAGCAAACCCTGCATATGTACTCGGGCCATCCGATGGGTTTGTTCCCTTCAAATAAAGAGGCTCCACGGGTAGTTGTCACCAACGGGATGATGATTCCCAATTATTCAAAACCTGATGACCTTGAAAAATTCAATGCCTTGGGCGTTACACAGTACGGCCAGATGACTGCCGGGTCTTATATGTATATAGGGCCTCAGGGTATTGTTCACGGGACCACCATCACGCTAATGAACGCCTTTCGGAAAATTTTAAACAAGGAGGAAACAACCAAAGGAAAAGTGTTTTTAACCTCAGGGCTAGGGGGCATGAGCGGTGCGCAGCCCAAAGCGGGAGATATAACAGGATGCATTACGGTTTGCGCGGAAGTAAACGAAAAAGCCGCTCAGAAAAGGCATCAACAGGGCTGGGCTAATATTTTGATCCATGACATGAACACCCTTGTACAAAGGGTTAAAAAAGCCCAACTTGAGAAAGAAGTCCTCTCGATAGCCTTTCACGGAAATATTGTAGACGTCTGGGAAACATTTTATAAAGAAGCTATTTTTGTGCATGTGGGGTCTGATCAGACTTCCTTGCATAATCCCTGGTCAGGAGGTTATTATCCGGCTGGACTAAGTTTTGAGGAATCCAATGCAATGATCAGCAATGACCCGGAACTATTCAAACAAAAAGTTCAGGAATCCTTAAGGCGTCAAGCTAATGCGATCAATAAACACGCAGAAAGAGGTACGTATTTCTTTGATTACGGAAATGCCTTTTTACTGGAGGCATCAAGGGCGGGCGCCGATGTTATGGACGAAAAAAATGAAAATTTCAAGTATCCAACCTATGTTCAGGACATCTTGGGACCAATGTGTTTTGACTACGGATTCGGGCCCTTCAGATGGGTTTGTACCTCCGGTGATCCTGATGACCTGGACAAATCTGATGCTATTGCCATGCAGGTTCTAAGTAAAATCCAAAAAACTGCACCCAAGGAGATTCAACTGCAAATGAACGACAATATCATTTGGATCAAGGATGCAAAGAAAAACAAACTTGTTGTCGGTTCTCAGGCGCGCATTTTATATGCCGATGCAGAAGGGCGTGCAAAAATTGCTGCTGCTTTTAACCAGGCCATCCTAAAGGGTGAAATTTCAGCCCCTATTGTACTGGGGAGAGATCATCATGACGTGAGCGGAACAGATTCTCCTTTCCGGGAGACGAGTAATATTTACGATGGCAGTCAATTTACGGCTGACATGTCAATTCACAACGTTATCGGCGACAGCTTCAGAGGGGCTACCTGGGTCTCCATTCACAACGGTGGTGGTGTTGGATGGGGCGAAGTATCGAACGGTGGTTTTGGTTTGGTTCTCGACGGATCGGATCGGGCAGACAGGCAATTGAAATCTCTTTTGTTTTATGATGTGAATAATGGTATCGCCAGGAGAAGCTGGGCAAGAAATGAAGGAGCCTTGTTTGCCATCAAAAGAGAAATGCAAAGAACTCCTGACTTAAACATAACACTTCCAAACCTGGTTGAACAAGACCTCTTGAACGATCTGGAACTATAAAAAAAGCATTCACATGATGTTGTGAATGCTTATTGGTTCATTTTTGGTCTTGCTTATTTCTTTATTGAACAACCAATGGCCCTGGTACTGGCCACTTCTATTTGTTGCCCCTGAATCAAGGCATCAACTGCATTTTCCACATATTTGGTCTTCACCGCATCAGGGTTTCTGGCACTGTCATCAATGGAGCCAATATACCGCACTATGAGATTCTCATTTTCTTTGTTCAGTACATACACATGGGGGGTTTTCGAGGCGCCGTATTCCGGATAAACACTTAACTTGTCATCGAAGAGGTAAGGAAAGGTAAAGTCCTTTTCCTTTGCCCTTTTCTGCATCAGTTCGAAACTGTCGCCTGGTGATGACTCAGGGTTATTCGGATTGATGGCCACTACGGGAAACCCCAATGGCTTATATTTTTTATCAAGGGCTATGATCCTGTCTTCATTGGCCACTGAAACAGGGCACGTATTGCAGGTAAAAATGACTATGAACCCTTTGGCTTCTGAATAATCGGACAAAGATACCTGCTTGCCATCAACATTCTTCAATTTGAAATCTGAAGCCTTATCGCCAATTCCATAACTCATGATGATTTTTGAAACACCGGTATCGACACCTGTAAAAGCAAATACCGAAAATATCGTCAAAAGGGATACCCCCATCAATAAAAGAAAATAATGTTTGTTTTTCATGATGCTATATTTTAGTGAATTTAATGATTTCCTCGTTTAAGGATTCCAGGGTAAAGGATCCTTCATAAAAGGCTTTTTTTGATTTGTTGAATATTAAGGTTGCCGGTATGGCTCCTGACCAGGCTTCATCAACTTTTGGGATCCATTCATTTTCATAGGGATCATCCAATAATATAACCTGGGACTTTATATTTCTTTTTTTAACAAACGGCTTCACCTGACTTTTTAGTTTCTCAGGGAAATCAAGGCTTACAAGGATTACTTTGATGCTTTCGCTATTTTCCGCCTGGAGTGCTTCAAAATAAGGGAGTTCTTCAATACAGGGCTTGCACCATGTAGCCCAAAAGTTTACGACGTATGTAAGGTCGTCATCTGCACTCAACAAAGGCTCCAGTTCGGCAAAATTATAGACTTCTATTTCCTCATTTTCATTCGGCGCCTGTATATCATTCCTTTTTCCTTTGCAGGAAATGAGGCTAAATAGACCCAAAATAATGATGAAATACTTCATTTATTATCCAATTTGCTCAAACAAATTTAAATAATCAAGGATGTCATAACCGCCGGATCATCAATTTTATCAAAACTTTAACTCATATTGGCTATGGCTCCTTTGGGCCTGAATATTAAAGAGAAAGTAGTTTTGACTCCTACTTCTGAATTTACCAATAAATTCCCTCCGTGCTTTTTCATGATGTTTTTGGAGAGGCTCAGGCCAATGCCGGAACCGTTCTTTTTGGTCGTATAAAAAGGGATAAAGATCTGATTCAGGATCTTTTCTTCTATGCCTTTACCATTGTCTGTCACCATTATGACAGTTTTAGAAGGTTCGACGACACATTCGAGAGTGATCAATGGCTCTGTTATGCCGTTCAGGGCGTGTATACTGTTGTTGATCAAATTGATCAAGACCTGCTCAACCAGTTTGGTATCTATAAAAATAATGGCATTGGCAGGCACGGGCTTAATATTGATCCTTACCTTTGCTTCACCTGCGGCAGCAGACATCAACACCTTCATTTCAGATAAAAATTGTTTGACATTGACAGGTTGCAACTGAGGTACAGGGACATTTGAAATCGTCCGGTAATCTTTTACAAAATCCAACAACCCGTCTGATCGCTTTTTAATAGTGGAGGCTGCAATATTGATATCATGAAGGTCTTCCTCATCCAATTGATCGACGTTCCATTTACCTACTTCATCCGGTTCGGTAATCAATTTTATGGTAGAAGCCAAAGAACTGACCGGGGTAAATGAATTGAGCATTTCATGTGCCAGAATCCTAATCACATTATGCCAGGCCTCTATTTCCTTTTGTTCAATCTCTGATCTGATATCCTGAAAAGCAATGATCAGATAGTCTGAATCAAGTAGTTTGATCTCAACCACTTCCAGAGACAACTGCTTCCGTTCTGAATCATCCCCAAAGTCGACAAGGGATTTTCCTCCGTCAGATATCTTCTTTATTTCCCTGACCAGCCATGGTAAATTGTTGGCTATTCTATGCCAGTATTTGTGTTGAGGCTGGTTCAGAATTGAGCAAGCTGCCTTGTTCAAAAACAGGATCTCTGCCTCCGAATGTTCTTTAAACAGATCCTCCTTTTTAATTGATATAATACCCAGATTGACGTGTTCCAGAATATATTTGAAATACTTGAACTGGGCTTCCTTTTCAATCTTGTTCCTTTTAAACATCTTGATGATCAAATTGAAATCGTCATAAACCTTTGCAAAGGAATCCCCTTTTTTAGAAGGTGAAAAGTAAACAGAATAATCCTCTGTTTTAAGGGCATCTAAAAATTTCACCAAAGAATAATTGGTGTTGTTCACGTAGCGGATCAAATAATAGACCTGAATAATTACCAGAGCGCCTATCCCTGCGGTACTGAACCAAATATTTTTGACAATGAAATACGAAAGCAGGACACAAAAAATGAGTATCAGGAGGATTCGCAATGTTACTTGAATGGTAAACCTTTTTATCACAACTTTTTATTTAAAGATCGAATTTTTCAAGTCTTCTGTACAAGGCGGCTCTTGTTAAACCCAATTCTTTTGCTGCCTTTGATATGTTTCCCTGATGCTTTTCAATGGCCTTTTCTACAAGGACCTTTTCAATTTCCTGCAGGTTCAGGCTGTCAAACTCTCCAATATCATTGTTTCCTGACTGGACGGTAGCTTTACTGAGGTTGAAGTCATCAATTTTAATATCATTTCCGTCAGACATGATCACCCCTCTTTCCATGGTATGCTGTATTTCCCTGACATTACCAGGCCAAAGATGTGTATTGAGCATGTCAAGGGCTTCTTTGTCAATTGTAAGATGCGATTTATGATATTTGAGTTTATAGCTGTTCAGAAAGTGTCTTACGAATTCCTCAATATCCTCGGGCCTATCTCTTATAGGAGGAATCTCTATCTCGACGGTATTAATTCTGAACATAAGGTCCTGCCTGAATTTTCCTTCAGCCACCCATTGATTCAAGGGTGCATTTGTCGCAAACAAAAGCCTTGCATTGAACGGGCGCTCAATCCCTTCACCCAGTCGCGACACTTTTCTGTCTTGAAGCACCGTAAGTAATTTTGACTGCAGGCTATAGGGAAGATTTCCTATTTCATCAAGAAACAAAGTTCCTCCCTCGGCCATTTCAAACCGTCCGGGTTTGTCTTCATGAGCGTCAGTAAAGGCTCCTTTTTTATGGCCAAACAGTTCGCTCTCAAACAAGCTTTCGGAAAGGGCCCCCAGATCCACATGAACAAAAGGTCCGCTTTTAAATTCTGAGCGTCTGTGAATTTCACGGGCAATATGCTGTTTCCCGGTTCCATTCTCTCCAAGGATCAGTATGTTGGCATCGGTCACACTCACTTTGTCAATCACATCCATGACGCTTTTCATGGCATCTGATTTACCTATAACAGGGCCAAACTTCTGATCTATGGTTTTTTCAAGTGCCTCCTTGGCAGATTCCAGTATCCTGACTTTATGTTGGGTTTTGCTCAATTGCAACCCGGCCTGGATGGTTGCCAAAAACTTTTCGTTGCTCCAGGGCTTCAAAATGAAATCAAAAGCACCCTTTTTTATGGAATCTACAGCCAGTTCAACCTGCCCGTAAGCTGTCATTAGAATAACGACCATTTCAGGCTTGATGCTCATGATATGTTTTAACCAGTACATTCCCTCCTTACCATCATTAAAGCCAATCCTGTAATTCATGTCCAGAATAATCACATCTATTGATTCTGAAGAAAGGAGCTGATTGATTCCTTTCGGGTTGTTTCGTGTCAGCACATTTGAATAATGTTTTTTTAATAAAAGTCTGGCTGACAAGAGGATGTCCTCATCATCATCTATGATCAATATGGTGGCTTCTGATTTGGCCATGGTGCAGATTCAAATATTCGTTTCACCAAATGTACAAAATGTTCGATAATGAACAATATAATGTTCGATAATGAACACTTTCAAAAATAACCATAAAAATTAAATTATTGATTTTCAGTATTTTAAAAATATTTTTTAATTGGCATGCAGATTGAACATGGTTTGGCAGAACCTAAATAAATAATTATGATCAGCATTTTAATCAGTATCGTCATCAGTATTATCAAAATTCTTGAAAGTGTTTTATAGTACCATCGTAAACAAAATAATAACCCCCTAAAATATAAAGTCATGAAAACAATTATATACAACACCACAACAGAATCCAGAAATCACGAATTCCAAATGCATTTTAGAAATAGCAAAAGGATGCAATGGTCTGATTATAGAAATTATAAATTCTAAGAAAACAAAACGTCGAAATGAGACAACTTGGTATGGACAAGAAAATTGAAAAAAAGAAATGGGACGGTAAAAAAACTTTGTATACAGCCGGATCAATACTCTTAATATTACTATTATTTTTTGGATTTAAATCCTTCAACAAGAAAATATACAAAGTTGATGCTTCCCGGATCAATGTAAAAGAGGTAATCGAGGGTCAGTTCCAGGATATGATCTTAATAGAAGGAGACATAGAACCGATCAATCTGGTTCTTGTCAATACGCTGGAAGGAGGGTCCGTTAAGGAAATCTTTATTGAAGACGGAGTCTATGTGGAAGCAGGCACGCCCCTTCTGCAATTGAGCAACCCTACTGCCACCCTGGGTTATTTAAATCAGGAGACAGCCATTATAGAGCAGATCAATAACCTGAGAAACCTGAAGTTATCTCTTGAAAAAGACCAAAGAAGTTTGGATGAATCTCTGATAGACAGCGAAAATAAACTCGCTGAAACCACTCGAAGATATAAAACCGATTCTGTTTTGTTCACCAAAGATGTCATCGCAAAAAATGACTATATCGATATTCGCGAAAGCTTTAAATACGAAAGTCAAAAAAGAAACCTCTTACAAGACAACGTGACCAAAAGCAGCAGGGATAATCAGATCCAGATAAAGCAGATCAACCATTCTATCGAAATGATGCAGCGAAATCTGGAGATGATTCATGAAAATATTGAAAAATTAATGGTTCGTGCACCGGTGAGCGGGATGTTGTCTTCATTTGACCCCGTTATTGGTGAATCTTATGGAAGAAACCAGACCGTTGCAAAAATAGACGTGCAAGCCGGATTTAAAATTAAAGGTCAGGTAGACGAATATTATTTAAGCTCGGTAAAGCCGGATCAATTGGCCAGGTTCTCTCTTGATGGAAAAATTGTCGACCTCAAAGTTAAAAAAGTACTTCCGGAGGTCGTCAACCGCAGATTTGAAATCGAACTTGTTTTTGTGAATGAGGTTCCTGAAACAGTCACTCTTGGTCAGTCTGTTCAGGTGAGGTTAGAGCTTTCAAAGGCACAACAATCGCTGATGATCCCAAGAGGCAACTACTTTCAAGCCTCTGGCGGACAGTATGTGTTTGTCCTCAATGGAAAAGGAGAAGCCCATAAGCGTTATATCAAAATCGGCAATCAGAACCCAAGTTATTACCAGGTACTGGACGGACTTGAAAAAGGTGAACGGTTTATCACTTCATCTTACCAGGATTTTAAAAATTATGAAACAATAGAAATTAATTAAAATATACAAAATGATCAAATTAGAAAAACTCAGCAAAGTATACCGAACGGATGAAATCGAATCTACCGCATTGAACAACGTTTCATTCGTAATTGAAAAAGGGGAATTCGTTTCGGTAATGGGCCCTTCAGGCTGTGGAAAATCAACCTTGCTCAATATTCTTGGAATGCTGGACAAGCCCGAAAGTGGCAGTTATGAATTCCTTGGACAAGAAGTAAGCGGCTTAAATGAAAAAGGCCGGTCTTTAGTTAGAAAGCAGAACATTGGTTTTGTCTTTCAAAACTTTAACCTCATCGATGAGCTTACGGTATTTGAAAATATTGAACTTCCTTTGATTTACAATAAAATCAGTTCCTCCGAAAGGAAAAAGCGTGTGAATGAATTAATCGATAAAATCGGGATCTCTCACAGAGCCTCTCACTTTCCACAACAATTATCAGGGGGGCAACAACAAAGGGTTGCAGTGGCACGCGCACTGATCACCAAACCGCCGTTGATCCTTGCAGATGAACCAACGGGTAACCTTGACAGTTCTCACGGTAACGAAGTCATGGAGTTGCTCTGTAATCTGAATGAATCAGGTACTACAATTGTCATGGTGACACATTCATCTCACGATGCAAGTTATTCACAAAGAATCATCAACTTACTGGATGGCCAGATTGTTTCTGAAAAAAGAAGTAATCTAAATCAAGCCGCCGTTTAATAAAATCTTTTAGAAATGTTTAAGAATTATTTTAAAGTCGCTTTTAGAAACCTTAGTAGAAACAGGGTGTATGCATTTATCAATATACTCGGTCTCGGGCTGGGATTAACGATTACCATCCTTGTATTCATGTTCGTAAAGGACGAAACAAGTTATGACAAACACTGGTCAGGGTATGACCGCATGTACCGCACAGGGATAAAAGCAGATATGATGGGTCAGAAAATGGACGGACCTTCATCGCCCAGTCCGATGGCTCAATCGTTTCGAACTGAATTCAATGAAGTCGAAGACGCAACCAGGTTTCAACCTGTCAGGCAAGAAATCCTATTAAGATACGAACAAACAAAGGTCTACATTCAAAAGGGAGTTTTCGCTGACAGTAGCTTCTTTAAGGTATTCGATTATGAATTTGCCCACGGAGACCCTGCAACGGCTCTCAACGAACCCAATGCCATTGTGTTGACAGAAGAAAGTTCACTAAAACTGTTCGGGCATAAGAATGGAATTGGTGAAATCGTTAATTACGACAACAGAAGAGATTATATCGTAAAAGGCATTGTAAAGGAACCCAAAGGACACTCCCATTTTCATTTTGACATGTTCATGGCACAAAACGATATTCAGCCCATTTGGATCAGCAACAATTTTTACACCTATTTCAGGCTGAAGGAAAATGTTGATTTTCCAGCATTTGAAGAGAAAATGAAGGCCAATTTCATGAAAAAAATTGAGCCCAATGTAGAGGCTTTTCTCAAGATAACCGTAGAAGAATTTTTTGAGCAGGGAAACTCTTTTGAATACCAATTGCAACCCATTGAGCGTATACATCTTTATTCACATAAAGAATGGGAAATTCAGCAGAATGGAAACATCATCTACGTCTATGTTTTTATCGGGATTGCCATTCTTGTGATCTTGATCGCAGGGATCAATTTCATGAACCTTTCAACAGCACGTTCGGGGAAACGAGCCAAAGAAGTGGGGGTGAGAAAAGTTACCGGGGCTTCCAGGAAAATGCTGATCATTCAGTTTCTGACAGAATCTGTTATTCAAAGTTTTCTGGCCTTGTTCCTGGCCTTTATATTGGTTGAATTATTCCTTCCCGGTTTTAATAACATCATGGATACTGATCTTTATCTTTTTAACGATTATTTACCACAAACCATTTTATTTGCTGTTTCCGTGGCCTTAGTTTATGGATTGTTTGCAGGCAGCTACCCGGCATTCTTCCTTTCAAGTTTCAAACCGGTCGCAGTATTAAAAGGAGATCTCACCAAGACAAAAGGAGGTGCCATGTTAAGAAAGTCACTTGTCGTGACACAGTTCGCCGCATCGATTATTTTGATCATAGGGATGATTATCATTTTCCAGCAGATCTCTTACTTACACAACAAAGATATAGGATTTAAAGGTGATCAGGTATTAATTGTGCCTATTCAGACAGATCCAATGCAACAGAATTTCAGAAATTATAAAAATATTTTTACGAAGAACAGCAATGTCCTTTCTGTTTCAAGAGCCTCCTATTTCCCAGGTGATAGCCCATGGCAAAACATGTATATGCTTGAAGGAACTGAAGAACAGTTGCCTCTTTGGAACATGTTTGTCGATTTTGACTTTTTTAAGACCCTTGACGTAAAACTAGTTGAAGGCAGGCTATTTGATATAGAAAAAGATAATGACTCGATTCCAACTTATATTCTGAACCAGGCGGCGATCAATAATTTCAATATTGAAAATGCCGTAGGTAAGAAGATGGGAACTTTTATTGACCAGCAGGGTAATCTGGGATACGGGGAAATCATCGGTATCGTAAAGGATTTTCATGTTGAAGGTTTTGATTCTCCCATAAGGCCTATGATATTGTCAGTTAGCAATAATGTTTGGTTTACTGCCTTTAAAATAGCTCCTGATAATATGAATGCCACCATTGACTTTCTGGAAACAGAATGGAATAAACTGGAACCTTCACACCCGTTTCGTTACAGGTTTTTAGATGAAAAATTTGGAGAATTGATGAGGCAGCAGGAAAATTTCGGAACCATGTTCTTATACCTGACCATTTTGGCGATTATCATTTCCTCAATGGGCCTTTACGGACTGGCTTCTTATACTGCCGAGCAAAGAACAAAAGAAATAGGAGTAAGAAAGGTGCTGGGCGCTTCTGTAGGACAGATCATGAATATGCTGAACAAGGATTTTATGAAACTTGTATTGATTGCCAATGTTTTTGCCTGGCCGGTATCTTATCTGCTTGCCAAGAACTGGTTGTCAAATTTCTCATATCAAATTGATATGCCCATTTTACCCTTTGTATTTGCGACTTTGATTGCGCTGATTATTGCACTGATCACGGTGAGTACCCAGTCATATCTTGCTGCAAATTCTGATCCGGTAAATGCCCTGAAATATGAATAATATCACCGGAATAAAAAATTGGACCTAATAAAAAAAGGTCAGGTAAAAAACCTGACCTTTTTTTATTGTAAAAACATATTTTAAACCTGGATTTTCTTTGCTGTTTTTCATGAAGCTGTTTACATTTATAAAGGTTTGATACAAAAAGGAAAATTCTGTGTTCAGAGATGATTGTACAGTGGATTTCACGAAATTCAATTATCTTCACGACGATTTTTTTACCTCAGAAAACGAAAAAATAAGCGAAGAAAATGCGTTGGAAGCTTAAAAACAAACCTGATCCTATCATAACCAAAGAACTATCGAGGTCTCTTGGTGTTGATCCGGTTATAAGTAGCATTCTGGTTCAGAGGGGCATAGATAATTTCGATGCGGCTAAACATTTTTTTAGACCGTCTATGGAATCGCTTCACGACCCTTTTTTGATGCGCGATATGGACAAGGCCGTCCAGAGAATCCAGGAAGCCATAGCAGAAAATGAGAACATCATGATCTTTGGTGATTATGATGTGGACGGCACTACGGCCGTGTCATTGGTCTATGCCTATTTAAGCAAGCATTATCAAAATATTACCACTTATATCCCAGACAGATATGAAGAGGGATATGGTATTTCCTATACCGGAATCGATTTTGCGCATGACAATGACATCAGTCTTATCATCGCACTTGATTGTGGCATCAAAGCTATCGATAAAATAAACTATGCGGGTGAAAAAGGGATTGATTTTATCATTTGTGACCACCACCGACCCGGAAGCACCCTTCCGGAGGCCATAGCCGTTTTGGACCCAAAGCGTGAGGATTGTAATTACCCCTATGATGAACTTTGCGGTTGTGGCATCGGATTCAAATTAATTCAGGCTTTGGAGAGCAAAAGGGGAGGCAAACCTGAAGACCTGCTTCCGTATCTCGACCTGGTGGCCACCGCCATTGCCGCCGATATCGTTCCCGTAACCGGGGAAAACAGGATTTTAGCCTATTTTGGTTTAAAAGTGATCAATGCATCACCACGGGCAGGGATCAGGGCATTGATCCATGAAAGCAAAAAAGAAGCGCTTGACATTACAGATGTTGTTTTTATGATTGCTCCAAGGATCAACGCTGCAGGAAGAATGAAACACGGTTCTTTTGCCGTTGATTTATTGATCGAGGAAAATTTCGAACAGGCCCTGTCTTATGCCCGGGCCATTCATTCCTATAATTCTGAGAGAAAAGAACTTGATAAAAGTATTACACTTGAGGCACTTGATCAGATCAAACTGAACAGAGAGGAGACTAAGATTACAACAGTGGTTTATCAGGAAGACTGGCACAAGGGGGTTATTGGCATTGTTGCCTCAAGACTAATTGAAAAATATTACAGGCCCACTCTTGTTTTCACAAAAAGCGGTGATAAGCTGGCAGCTTCAGCACGTTCGGTCAGAGGCTTTGACGTTTACGAGGCCTTGCAGGAGTGCAGTGAGCTGATAGACCAGTTTGGCGGACATAAGTATGCTGCAGGCCTTACCCTCAATCCTGAGAACTATGCCCTATTCAAAAAAAAGTTTGAAGATGTGGTTACTGAGAGCATCCCTGAAGAATTGCTGACGCCTGAGTTAAATATTGATGCAGAGATATATTTGTCAGATATTACACCCAAATTTTATAGACTCATCAAACAACTCGGCCCCTTTGGCCCTCAAAATATGAAGCCGGTATTTATGGCTTCCGGACTCAGGGATAACGGATATGGTAAAAGGATAGGTGAAAATGGGGACCATCTAAAAATAAACATGGTATCAGGAAGTGACAGAAAGACTTACAATGCCATCGGATTTCGATTGGGAGATAAATATGAGCTGATTCGCAACGGAAAACCCTTTAAGGCCGTTTTTACCATCGAAGAAAATCACTGGAATGGCATCACTTCACTACAACTCAACATCAAGGACCTAAAGGAAGACACCTGAACCTGTTAGTATTTTAAATGTTTAAGATCATGAATCGTAGTGGAGGGCTGCTCACTTTTAAAAACAAAACTTCCGGCAACAAGCACATTGGCACCGGTCGCAACGAGCTTTTCTGCATTTTTATCATTGACCCCTCCGTCAATTTGAATCACGGCATTTGAACCTGACTTTTCAATCATTTCTTTCAACTGCCCTATTTTCTTATAGGTGTTTTCAATGAAACTCTGCCCCCCGAAACCCGGGTTGACACTCATAATCAGTACAAGATCAAGGTCTTTTATAATGTCTTCAAGCACTGATACAGGCGTATGAGGGTTCAAGGAAACCCCTGCTTGCATTCCTTCCTGCTTTATGGCCTGGACGGTCCTGTGCAGATGTTTGCAAGCCTCATAATGGACTGTCAGCAGGTCAGCACCTACTTTCTTGAAATCTTTGATGAATCTGTCTGGATCGACGATCATCAGGTGTACATCCATAAGTTTTTCAGCGTGCTTTTTAATGGCTGCGATAACGGGCATTCCAAAAGATATATTCGGAACAAAAACCCCGTCCATCACGTCAATATGGAACCAGTCTGCCTCGCTGGCATTGATCATTTCAATATCTCGTTGCAAGTTGGCAAAATCAGCTGCCAGGATAGAAGGTGCTATAAGGTGTGACATGTTGTATTTTTTTACAAAACTAACACAAAAAATAAAAGCCTGCGTATTAAGGCAGGCTTTTATTCTCTAATTTGTCCAAGTAAATTAACCCAGATAGGTTCTAAGGATTTTACTCCTTGAAGTATGCTTCAACCTCCTGATGGCTTTTTCTTTGATTTGTCTTACCCTTTCACGAGTAAGGTCAAAAGTTTCTCCAATTTCTTCCAAAGTCATCGGATGTGCATCTCCAAGTCCAAAATACAGTTTCACTACATCAGCTTCACGAGGTGTCAGCGTCTCAAGTGCTCTTAAAATTTCCACCTTAAGTGACTCATGCAGTAAACTCTTGTCCGGGTTTGGTGATTCTCCTGAATTCAGTACATCATATAAATTGGAATCTTCCCCTTCGATCAAAGGAGCATCCATCGATACGTGACGACCTGAATTTTTCATTGATTCCTTTACATCACTGACTGTCATATCAAGTTCCTTCGCTATTTCCTCAGCAGACGGAGGTCTTTCATTTTCCTGTTCCAGCCTTGCAAAGGTCTTATTGATCTTATTAATAGAACCAATTTTATTTAAGGGCAATCGCACAATTCTGGATTGCTCAGCCAAGGCTTGCAAAATCGATTGCCTGATCCACCATACTGCATAAGAGATAAACTTAAATCCTCTCGTTTCATCAAATCTTTTGGCAGCTTTTATCAATCCAAGATTTCCTTCATTGATCAAATCGGGTAAAGTAAGCCCCTGATTTTGGTATTGTTTAGCCACAGAAACAACGAATCTTAAATTTGCCTTGGTTAATTTTTCCAATGCTATCTGATCTCCTGCCTTGATTCTTTGCGCTAACTCAACCTCCATTTCAGCCGTAATCAAATCAACCTTACCTATTTCTTGCAAATACTTGTCTAATGAAGCAGTTTCTCTATTGGTTACCTGCTTCGTTATTTTTAGTTGTCTCATTAAAAATTTGGGATTTTAGTTTTACGTTCTGTTGTGTATACTATTATACGTAAGATTTACATTAAATGTTACAAAACCTCAAAAAAAAACCTCAAAAAATTAATTTTGAGGTTTTAAATCATGAGGAAAGATTATCATTAATCTCTTCTTCTGTCATCTCTGCGTTTGTCTCGGTTTCCACCTCGATTGTCTCTTCCTCTTCTGTCATTATTCTCTCTTGGAGGTCTTTCAACAAAGCCTTCAGGCTTTGGCAAAATAGCCTTACGAGATACTTTTTCCTTACGGGTTCTAGGGTCTAATCCAAAATACTTCACCTCGAATACGTCACCCATATTAACAACATCAGTAACATTTTCAGTACGCTCCCAGGCCAACTCACTTACGTGAAGTAATACTTCGTTACCAGGAGCCTCAGTATATTCAACCACAGCACCAAAATCTAATATTTTAATGACTTGTACTTCATAAACATTTCCTTTTTCAGGTTTGAACATCAAAGAATCGATTTTAGCAATTACGGCATCTATTCCTTGCTGATCTGTTCCTAAAATTTCAACAATTCCTTCCTCGGTTACAGGATCTTCATTAATTACAATGGTACAACCGGTTGCTTTCTGCAATTCCTGAATCACTTTACCTCCAGGTCCGATCAACGCACCAATGAATTCATTAGGAATAACTCTGGTCACCATTTTTGGAGAGTGAGGTTTCACATCTGCATTTGGTTCACTAATCGTTTCATTAATCTTTCCTAAAATATGCAAACGTCCTTCTCTGGCCTGTTTTAGTGCATTCACCAAAATTTCATAGGACAATCCTTTAATTTTAATATCCATCTGACATGCAGTGATTCCTTCGGTAGTTCCGGTCACTTTAAAGTCCATGTCTCCCAAATGGTCTTCGTCACCCAGAATATCAGACAATACAGCATAACGATCACCATCAGAAATCAATCCCATGGCAATCCCTGAAACGGGACGTATCATTTGAACCCCGGCATCCATCAAGGCCATGGTACCTGCACAAACAGTTGCCATGGACGAAGAACCGTTAGATTCCAACACTTCAGAAACAATTCTGACAGTATAAGGACAATCTTTAGGGATCATTCCTTTTAATCCACGCTGAGCCAAATTACCATGACCCACTTCCCTACGAGAAGTTCCTCTCAAAGGTCTTGCTTCTCCCGTACAAAACGGAGGGAAGTTATAGTGTAAATAGAAACTTTCTTCTCCTTCATAGGAAGGCATGTCTATTTTATTTGCATCTCTTGAAGTTCCCAGAGTCACTGTTGCCAAAGCCTGAGTTTCTCCACGGGTAAAAATTGATGAACCATGCGTAGATGGTAAATAATCTACCTCACTCCATATTGGTCTTATTTCATCAGTTTTACGTCCATCCAGTCGTAAGCCTTCTGCCAGTGTCAGTTCTCTAACCGCTTCCTTCTGGGCCTTGCTGAAGTATCCGCCGATCAAATGACCAAATTCTTCCATTTCTTCCTCTGAAAAAGTCGCAATCAGTTCCTCCTTCAATTCACTGAATTGATCTGAACGTTCATTTTTTGAGGTTCCTTTTTTAGCAATGGCATAACACTTATCATAAACGGCATCATGAATTCTTTTTGCCAGTTCTTCATTTTCTTCAGCCCCTTCATATTCACGGGTTTCTTTTTTGCCAAAAGCTTCTGCCAATCGCACCTGAGCCTCTATCTGAACTTTAATGGCATCATGTGCAAATTTAATGGCATCAGCCATTTCTTCTTCTGAAATCTCATCCATTTCTCCTTCAACCATCATCACTGAATCAGCTGAAGCTCCTATCATCATGTCGATATCAGATTGTTCCAGTTGTGCTCTGCTCGGGTTGATAATGAACTCCCCGTCTACCCTGGCGACTCTCGCTTCAGAAATCGGGCATTCAAATGGAAAATCACTCAACTGAATTGCTGCAGATGCAGCCAAACCGGCCAGGGCTTCCGGCATTACTTGATCGTCATGAGACATCAACTGTATCATCACCTGAGTTTCAGCATGATAATCTTTTGGGAAAAGCGGACGTAATACACGGTCCACTAAACGCATCGTAAGGATTTCTCCGTCACTTGGTCTGGCCTCTCTCTTAAAAAAGCCACCAGGATATCTCCCTGAGGCTGCAAATTTTTCTCTGTAATCAACAGTAAGCGGTAAAAAGTCTACCGGACTGGGATCATAGTTTGAAACTACAGTACAAAGCAACATCGCGTTACCCATTTGTACTACTACCGAACCGTGCGCCTGCTTGGCCAACTTTCCGGTTTCAATGGAAATTTCTCTTCCATCACCGAGGTCAATGACCTCTTTAAAAACTTTTGGTATCATAATTTTTCTTTAGACTTTACTTCATGACAAAGTAAATAAATTAATTCATGGTTAAACTTGTAGTTGTGTTGTTGAACCCTTGTTTTCAAGAGTATAGTTTGCCAATGAATTACTTTAGTTCTGCTGTTTTTTTAAATTTAAAAACAGGTAGTTCGGATTTTGAACGAATTTAAATAACTTTTATTCTAAATCCTAGTTTTATAACAAAACTTATAAACTAAAAGAGAGGCATAACGCCTCTCTCATATTTTATTTTCTTAAACCTAATTCTTTAACTATCGCACGATATCTCGTGATATCCGTTTTAATTAAATAGTTTAATAAATCTCTACGTTTACCTACTAGTTTCACCAAAGCCCTCTGGGTATTAAAATCTTTGCGATTATTCTTCAAGTGAGCTGTAAGATGGTTGATTCTGTAAGTAAATAAGGCAATTTGTCCTTCAGAAGAACCTGTGTCTGTTGCAGATTTTCCATGTTTTTTGAAAATCTCCTGTTTTTTTTCTGTACTTAAATACATGCTAACATTAAATTTGAATTAATAATTTTTATGTACTAATATTTTATTAGGCGGCAAAGATACCATTATTATTTTGATTGACAATAATTTATCTAAACTCTTATCAAAGAATGAAATTCACCGGATTATTTTAATGATCAGGAGCGATGAAATCTAAATTAAAAAGATTTAATGCACTGTTAAGGGTAAGCCATTGATATTTACAATATGCCAATCAAAATTACAACTTTACTCAGGTTTGCGAATCGGATTGTTCTGTATCAAATCAAGGTAAAGGTTGATCTGTTCTTTTAGATTTTTCCTGTCTACAATTTTATCCAGAAAGCCATGTTCCAAAAGGAATTCAGACCGTTGAAAGCCTTCAGGAAGATCCTTTCCTGTGGTATCCTTAACAACTCTTGGGCCTGCAAATGCGATCAAAGCATTTGGTTCAGCTATATTGATGTCTCCCAGCATGGCGTAAGAGGCCGTTGTACCTCCTGTAGTGGGGTCCGTACATAAGGATATGTATGGAATTCCGGCTTCTGCCAACTGAGCCAGTTTCACAGAAGTTTTTACCAATTGCATCAGCGAATACGAAGCCTCCTGCATTCTTGCACCTCCTGATTTTGATATCATTAAAAAAGGTGTCTTCTTTTTGATGGCATATTCAATGGCCCTTGCAATCTTTTCACCAACAACGCTCCCCATGGAACCCCCGATAAAACTAAAATCCATTGCTGCAATAACCAAATCCTTTCCTAAGGATTTCCCAACCGCAGTCCTTACGGCATCCTGTAGATTGGTCTTTTGCTGAGCTTCTTTGATCCTGTCTGTATATTTCTTGGTGTCAACAAACTTAAGCGGATCCCTTGCCGTTAATTTTGCATCAAGCTCTTTGAACTTATTATCGTCAAAAAGGATTTCAAAATATTCTGCACTTCCTATTCTCACGTGGTATCCGTCTTCAGGGCTCACATACAAATGAGCCTTCAAATCATCCGAGTCAATAATCTTACCGCTGGGTGTTTTATACCACAAGCCTTTAGGCGTGTCCTTTTTCTCATCTGTTGGCGTCTGGATGCCCTTGTGTTTTCTTTTAAACCATGAACTCATATATGCTCATTTTAGCTTGTCACATTTCGTGCACAAATATTAAAAACTTATCTATAACTGGCAAGTTAGAAAAAAAAATGGAGTACCGGTATAAACGGTACTCCAATTCTGTAAGTCTTCTTTTACAGCGTATCAATATTATTCAGATCCTCAAAAGCTTGCTTGATCCTTGCTTTGAAAGACAATTCTGCTGATCTCACCCAAACCCTTGGATCATAATGTTTCTTGTTCGGTGCATCACTACCGTCAGGATTCCCGATCTGACCCTGCAAGTAATCTTTTTTCTCTACCATATAATCTCTAACTCCTGCCATGTAGGCGTATTGAAGATCTGTATCGATATTCATTTTAATCACCCCGTATCCAATGGCTTCCCTGATCTCTTCTAAAGAAGATCCTGATCCGCCATGAAATACAAAATCAACAGGATTCTTTTCAGTACCGTACTTTTCTTCAATATATTTCTGTGAGTTGTCAAGGATTTTAGGTGTCAGTTTTACGTTTCCGGGCTTGTACACTCCGTGAACATTACCAAATGACGCTGCAATTGTAAAACGAGGGCTTACTTTGAGCAACTCTTCATAAGCATAAGCAACTTCCTCAGGCTGTGTGTATAATTTGGAAACATCAACGTCTGTATTGTCAACACCGTCTTCTTCTCCTCCTGTAATCCCCAATTCAATTTCCAGGGTCATTCCCAATTTATCCATTCGCTCAAGATATCCCTTACAGATTTCTATGTTCTCTTCTATCGGCTCTTCAGAAAGATCGATCATGTGTGAACTGAATAAAGGAACTCCATTTTCTTTATAAAACGCCTCTCCGGCGTCAAGTAAACCATCAATCCAGGGTAATAACTTCTTGGCACAATGATCTGTATGTAAAATAACAGGGACGTCATAGGCATCAGCCATAACATGCACGTGCTTGGCTCCTGCAATCGCTCCTGCAATCGCTGCCTTTTGATTCTCATTGCTCAAACCCTTTCCTGCATTAAAATGAGCTCCTCCATTTGAGAATTGAACAATGACCGGTGCGTTAAGCTCCTTAGCGGCTTCAATTACAGCATTTATTGTGCTTGAACTGATAACATTGGCTGCGGGAAGTGCAAAACCCTTCTCTTTCGCTAATTGAAAGATTTGCTGCACAGTATCTCCGGTAGCTACCCCTGATTTAATTTTTTGTGACATTTTTATTTGGTTTTATTGAATATAACTAGTCGACAAAAGTACGAAATTCTAGTAATTAGAATGGATAATTTATACCTATATTATAAACGGCATTGCCGAAATTGTAATTCACAAACCATTTATTACTCGATAGCAAATAAGGTTCATAGGTCTTGAAACCGACATCGAACCTGAAAACCAAAAACCCAAAATCATATCTGATTCCCAGTCCTGACCCTACTGCGGTATCCTTTAAGGAGCCCAGACTTGTAAATTTTCCTTCCTCAGTAACCAGGTTGGAATTGGTAATGTCCCAAATATTTCCTGCATCCACAAAAAGGGCGCTGTAAATTTTATTGGTCAGCCTGAACCTGTATTCCAGGTTGCTCACCAATTTGAAAGTAGCCACCTTGTATTCCAGGTTGTTTATTTCTGAACCAGGCCCAAGATCGAAAGTTCTCCAGGCCCTCAATTCATTGCTCCCCCCGGCGCTGTAACTCCTGCTGAAAGGCACATTCGAAGAATTCCCGTAAGGAATTGCAGCTCCCAAGAAGGTCCTGAACACCAAAATTGCGTTGTCACGCAACTCCCAATACTTCTTGTACTCAAATTCGGCTTTAAAAAATTGGGCAATCGGCACGTCGAAAAGAGTTCTTTGACCTGCTTGATTCTGGTTCCTGAAAATAAGGTCCGTGAAGGTACCTGCAGAAACGAATCTGCTTGTAAAATAGGAGAAATTATTGTCCTTGACATTTTCCCGTGTATTATAGATAAAAGAATAGGTTATCGCAGGAACGAATGAATCTTCTATCAGAATATCCCTTCTTTCTTCTACGTCAGACACCGTATCATATTCATCTGGATTGGTCTGGTTATAGCCATTAGCCGGATCGAGGAAAAAATCCATAAACGTGAGAATGTCATCATTGTCATTGGGAAGTGCCTGGTCGAAGACGTCTTGGGCGACGTCATTCAGTTTTTGGTATTCAGAATCATAGATATTGAAATAATTATCAATGTTTTGATTTTTGATGTACTGCAAGTTGATCAGGTCCACCCTGTGCCCTACTTTCTTAGAGCTTTTCCATGCATAAGCCATTCCTGTTGTCGTGGTTTGCCGGTCAAGACCCACATTCTTTTGAAAGCTGACACTCCCCTCAATATTTGTTGTTGGGGCCATATACTTGGGAATCAAAGAAGTGGTGTTAATGGGAAACAAAATCCTTGGAAACCGCAAAGAGGCACTCGACAAAACCTCCCAGGCATTAAAAAATTTGTCGCTGTTGGAAGCATCATTGGCCACGTTGAAAAAAGAACCCTGGAAAGACAGTTCCAAAATTTCGGAACCCTTGAACATATTTCTGCCTAAAAAAGAAAATTTCCCAAGAATTCCAAAAGGTTTAATGTTTGAGGTAGTTGCATCGAGATCCACGGTCAATGCATATTTTTTGAGCGGACTGAGATAAACGTCAGCTGTAAGTGACTCATCTTCATTCTCCTGGTAAGAAATGTCAACCGATGAGGAGAATGTTTGAAGGTTTCTGATATAATTCTGTGTTTGGGATTTTTCTGAATCCTTATACAATCCTTTTGGCGTGATAAAAAGCGAATTCACCAGGTATTTGGGCTTGTGCTTCATTTTATCGAAACTGTAAAAATTATACCCTTGGTAGCTTGCTGAATCTTTGACTTCTCTGTCTCTGTTTTTTATCGAAAAATCAGTGTATACATTAATCCTGTTCACTGACTGTGCCTTATAAGGTACCTTAAGTACTGAATCATTTCTGTTCACAACCCTGTCCGGTATTTTGAGCAGCACGTCTTTCATATAAGACTGTTTTATGGAATCTGTCCAGAAGCCCATACTGTAATTCTTAAAATGATAGATACCGGAGTTCCTGTACAATTTGACAAGCCTGGCTTCCTCCATTTCAAAATCGTCAAAAACAAAGGGCTTTCCTTTTTTAAGGATCGCCTTTTCCTTATTCGCGTAGTAAATGGAATCCAGCACGGGAGATTCGATCTCAGTTGTTATGGAATCGATATAATACTGGCTATTTGTGTTAACGCTATAATCAACAGAAAGTTCTCTTTCGCCGACCTCTTTGGTTTCATAACCAACTTCTACTTCGAAAAATCCTTTTGAAATAAAATAATCTTTAAGTGTATTGGATGTTCTTTCAGACCTTGTCTCATCATAAATAACAGGAGCTTCACCCTTTCGCAGGAACCAGTTATTCACTCCCTTTTTATTATTGTAAATGGCAAAAGTCTGTTTTTTAGAGAAAACATTTTGGTACTTCAGGTATTTTTTTTGATTGTTTTCGATCCACTCGTCGAAGGTCATTTCAAAATCGGGATCACCGAAATTATAAAAGTATAGCGCAAGGGGCATTCCAAGAGTCCGGCGATTAGGTTTTTGAGCAAAATATTTATTGATTTCCTCATCCTTATTCTTCTCCCCATTGATCAGTAAGTTATTTTCTTTGAGCAAATTTTCATTTTCTTGGACATATTTAATACTATTGCATGACACCAAAAGTATAAGTATCCATACACATAACAGTATTTTGGTGAAAATTGAATGCAACAAGTAAAAATTTAAAACTATTTCAAAAGTAACACTATTTAAATGTTAAGCAAAAATCAGGTAAAATTAATACACGGTTTAAAGAAAAAAAAAATTCGCCAGTCAGAAAATCTTTTTATCGCCGAAGGAATTAAGGTCGTTGAGGAATTGTTGGGATCCAAACTGAAGGTTCGAAAACTGTTTTTTACAAATGCTTATTTAAATAAATATAATGTAACTGATTACCAAATAATTACCGACAAGGAACTTCAATTGATCAGTGATTTTTCCAGCCCTAATCAAGTCCTTGGTATCTTTGAAATTCCCGCATTCAAGGAGCCTGTTCACAAAGGGCTCACCGTACTGCTTGATGAGGTCAATGATCCGGGAAATTTGGGGACGATTATAAGGCTTTGTGACTGGTTTGGGGTAGATCAGCTGGTCTGTTCCAAAAACACTGCAGATTGTTATAATCAGAAAGTTGTGCAAGCCAGTATGGGCTCTCTGGCCAGGGTCAACGTGACCTATGTTGATGCTGTTTCCTATCTTAAAAATGAAAAAAGAACCGTTTACGGAACTTTTCTAAATGGTGACAACGTTTATCTCACCCCCTTGGAATCTGATGCAGTGCTTGTACTTGGCAATGAAGCCAATGGCATTTCAAAAGCCGTGGAAGCCTATGTGACTCAAAAAATTACTATCCCTCAGTTTGGAGAAAAACACTTGACCGAGAGTTTGAATGTTGCCATGGCTGCCGCAGTCTTTTTAAGTGAATTCAGAAGGTAATTAAAACTGATTGACGGTTTTTCTGATAGCCACTAATTTGGTCAGTAAATCTTCCAGGTAATCAAGTTTCAACATATTTGCACCGTCAGATTTGGCAATTTCAGGATGGTGGTGTGTTTCCAGAAAAATACCATCTACTCCAGCAGCAATACCGGCCCTTGCAATGGTTTCTATCAGTTCCGGTTTCCCGCCGGTCACACCGCTGGCCTGATTCGGCTGTTGCAAGGAATGTGTGATGTCTAAAATCGTTGGAGCAAATTTCTGCATTACAGGAATCCCTCTAAAATCAACAATCATATCCTGGTAGCCAAACATGGTTCCTCTATCTGTAATCAACACCTTTTCATTCCCTGAATCTTCAACCTTTTTCACGGCATGTTTCATGGCTTCAGGACTCATGAACTGCCCCTTTTTCAAATTAATGGTTCGGCCTGTCTTGGCAGCTGCCACAACGAGATCTGTTTGTCTTACCAAAAATGCAGGGATTTGAAGTACATCAACATATTGAGCGGCTTTTACTGCATCTTTCTCATCATGGATATCCGTTACCGTCGGAATATCAAATTCCCTGCCAACTGCGGCCAGAATCTTTAATGCCTTTTCATCACCTATTCCCGTAAAACTATCAATTCTTGACCTGTTCGCTTTTTTAAAACTTCCTTTAAAAATAAATGGAATCTTTAATTTATCAGTAATTTTCAATACTGTTTCTGCGATATGCATGGCCATTTCTTCTCCCTCAATGGCACATGGCCCTGCCAATAGAAAAAAGTTGTTTTGATCAAGGTGTTTAATTCTGGGTATCCGATCTAAATTCATCTGTGGTAAAAATTTGGGGCAAAGATACGATTTAACCAACTATTGCTTTAAAATATGGAAACATCCCATTGAATCCTGACCATGTGGTCTGTATTGTCTTCAATCTTGAACTGGTTGTAATCGAGAAAGGAATAATCAATGGTTAATTTATTCTTGTGTCCCTTGAAAAACCAGTTTAACCCGAAGGTATACTCATAATTGTTATTCCCTGAAATATCATTATCCGGGTCAAAAAATGCCTGACGCGCAAAAACCTCAAGTGGTTTTGGAAACTTGTCAAAAAGATAATGAAAGAAATACCCAACTTGAAAATAGTTCCCTATTAGCATGGTTTCTTCAAGATTCACCCTGTCATCAATATTCTTGAAATGCAATTCCTGATCAAAACTGAGCCCTCGGTATTTAAAGGCTGTTTCAAACAAAAACTGATCTATCTTGTACTGTCCGTCGACGCCACTTTCATATCCATAGAGCTGTCCCCCTCCACTTGTTGAGAACCTTGTATAGCGAGACGTATTGGTTACTCCAGCCACCGCAATGGATGATACAAACTTTTCATGAAATTTCAAATCGGATCCGGAAAAGCCCAGCTCTTTGCCATTCGGGTTCCATTGCAGCCTTAGCATGTACATTAAGTTGTCATCATCACCTACTGATCCTCCACGACCGCTTCCGGTCAGCATTTCTGCCCAATAATTGAAATTAGCGGCACCACCTCCATCAATATTTCCATAGAGAGAAACCCCTTGTTGCCTGTCGATTGTAAAAACCCTGTTGATCAGAGATCGTTCCAGGCCGGTTTGTTTTCCTGATGAGATGACCCTTTCACGTGAATATCTGGCCTTCCACTGACCCACTCGAAATTTCAAATAGGGAAGTTTTTCGATCTGAGCCCTGAAATCTAGTAAATTTCCACCCCTGATGTCCTGTTCAAGATAAAAATTATACTCGGGTTGTCCTACATACCCCCCGAATTTGATCCTCGCACGACTGATGCCCATATTGATGTCATCATCACTAAAATCATCCTCTTGTGTAGGAAAGTTGTTGTGCGGATAAGATGCTCTGAACTGACCCCTGAAATCTATGTAGAACATATACCTGTCCTGATCGAAGTGGAATTCAAAACCCTTTCCTTTTTTTAAATAAAAATCTGTTGTGTCATCTTTTTCTACTTCCTGAGAAAAGGTATTTGAAGCCCATAAAACACCAACCAAAACAAGAATAACTAATCTGCGCATGTCAAATAATTTAATTTGTTAAGTTCTGGAACAGCGATTCCAGACTCATAATTTTTCGATTTAAGTTCAAAATTCTAATTCCATTGTCACGGGCAAAATCAAAAACCTCTGCACGCATATCTTTTTCGGTTTCAAAAACGAGGTCCCAATGATTCTCATCATCATTATCTGCAGCTTTTAGAAATGGCAGCTGCTTCAATAAATGCTCGTCAAATTTTACGTCGAATTCTACCTGTATGACCTGGCCCTTATCTGTAAGTAAATCCCCCAGCCTCTCATCTGCCACAATATTACCCTTGTTAATGATGATCACCCTGTCACACATGGCTTCAACCTCCTGCATGATATGGGTTGATAACAGAATTGTCCTGGTCTTTCCTATTGCTTTAATCAAGTCTCTGATCTCTTTCAATTGGTTAGGGTCTAGGCCAGTTGTAGGCTCGTCAAGGATCAATACCTCCGGATCATGCAAAAGCGCCGCGGCCAGGCCAACTCGTTGCCTGTAGCCCTTGGATAACTGACTGATTTTCTTTCCTTTTATATCTATCAGGCCAACAAGGTCGATTACTTTCTTAATCCTTTCATTTCCTATTTTATGTATATCGGCGTGAAATTTGAGATATTCCTTAACGTAAAAATCCAGATACAAGGGGTTGTGTTCAGGTAAATACCCTATGGATCTTTTAACACGGATCGGGCTTTCAATAATGTCAAACCCATTGACATTAACTGTTCCGCTTGTAGGCTCAATGTAAGTGGTGATAATTTTCATCAAAGTGGATTTACCGGCTCCGTTCGGACCCAGAAACCCTACAATCTCTCCTGTATCAATCTTAAAGCTTACCTGGTCAAGGGCTTTTTGATGACCATACTCTTTAACAACGGTGTCAACTTTGATAGACATAAATACCTTACTGATTTACGGTACAAATAAACAAAATTTTGGTATACAATCCTTTGATTACTAAAAGAACATATAAACCCTTTAAATCTTCAGGCATCACCGTATTATTGAAAATTAATTGAATTATCATCAAACTTTTCTAAAAAACACTTGTAATTGAAAAATTAATTTATACTTTTGCTGACTAATTTTGATTTTAATGACAAATTCTGTACAAATAGTGAACTGGTTTTACTTTTATTTTTTTTACAAAATAAAAGCAGGGGCTGTTTATGTATAGGTTAAATTTGATAACAACATAGTGAGTCTCGTATAACGAGGCTTTTTTTTTACAACAAATTTGAATTGCAAAAGGATGAAAATAGCCATTCAGGGAATTAAAGGGTCTTTCCATGACATTGTCGCCAAACAATATTTCGGTGATGATATCCAATTGCTGGAATGTATGTCTTTTACAGATATTCCCGCCCTGCTCAACTCTGGTGAAGCAGATAGTGCGGTTATGGCTATTGAAAATTCTATAGCAGGAGCCATTTTGCCCAATTATGCCCTGATCGATGAATTTGATCTAAACATTGAAGGGGAAGTTTATGTACAGATCCATCACCACTTAATGGCTTTAAAGGGTCAATCTCTGGAAGACATAAAAGAGGTCTGGTCTCATCCTATGGCACTTTTACAGTGCAGAAAATTCTTCAGGAACAAGCCTGAAATCAAATTGATCGAAGAAAAAGACACGGCAGAAGTGGCTCGTAGAATTCAAAAAAACGAAATATCAGGAGTTGCTGCCATAGCCAGTAAAATGGCGGCAGCATATTATGAGCTCGATGTAATTGCCGATGACATTCAGACCATCAAAAATAATTCAACAAGGTTTTTTGTTTTGAAAAAAGGTCATGACAGCCCTTATCACCCGAGTAAACTGGAATGGGTGAAAGACAAGGCCTCCATCAAATTCATTACAAAACACGATGCCGGAAGTCTAGCCGAGATATTGGATATCTTTGGAAAACACGACATCAATTTAACCAAAATCCAGTCACTTCCAATTATTGACAAACCATGGAGCTATGCTTTTTTCATCGACCTGGTCATTGATGATTTTCTATTGTACAAGAACGCGATGCACCTGATTTCAAAAAAAGTGACCCATTTAAAGGTGCTGGGTGAATACCATCAAAATAAATATTAACATGTTACCGACTGCCAATAGATTAAATAACGTCAAAGAATACTATTTCTCAATTAAATTAAGAGAAGTCAGGCATCTGATGGATCAAGGTAAACCCATTATCAATTTAGGTATTGGAAGTCCTGACCTGGATCCGCCCGAGGAGGTTGTTACCGCCTTAAAAAGTGCAGACGTACATGGGTATCAAAGTTACCAGGGCATTCCTGAATTAAGAAAGTCAATTGCAGAATTTTACCATAAATATTATGAGGTAAGCCTTGATTACAGGAATGAAATCTTACCGCTCATGGGTTCAAAAGAGGGGATTTTACATATTTCCATGGCCTTTTTGAACCAGGGAGACCAAGCTTTAATTCCTGACCCGGGCTACCCCACTTACGCGGCGGTGACCAAGTTGGTTGAAGCAGAACCTGTTTCCTATCCTTTGGCAGAGGATAAAAACTGGTGGCCCGATTTAAAAGAAATTGAAAAAAAGGATTTGAGCAAGGTCAAGATCATGTGGGTAAATTATCCGCACATGCCAACTGGCAGCAATGCCAGTAACTCCTTGTTCGAGGAATTGATTGCCTTTGGTAAAAAACATCAAATTTTGATTGTCAATGACAACCCTTACAGTTTTATATTAAACAATGAGCCCAAAAGTATCCTGGCTGTGCCCGGAGCCAAAAACGTCGCTATTGAATTGAATTCACTGAGTAAGACATTTAACATGGCAGGCTGGAGGGTTGGAATGGTTGTTGGTAAATCAACTTTGATCGAGTCTGTTCTCAAAGTAAAAAGCAATATGGATTCAGGCATGTTCTATGGTATACAGCAAGGTGCGGTCAAAGCCCTTAATTTATCAGGGGATTGGTTTACTCAAATGAATAAGGTCTATGAAAAAAGAAGAAAAGCGGTTTGGGAGATCTGTGATAAAATCAATTGTACTTATGACAAGAACAGCACGGGCCTCTTTGTATGGGCAAAAATTCCTGCAGGGAAAACAGCAAGTGAAATGACAGATGAGATCCTTTACGAATACGATGTCTTTATCACTCCTGGTACTGTTTTCGGAGATCAGGGCGAAGGTTATATCCGTTTTTCACTTTGTGTGGATGTGGAAAAAATATTACAAGTGTCGAATCGATTGTCTAAATATAGTACATCATGAATAAAATAGCTGTAATCGGATTGGGTCTGATTGGCGGATCACTTGCCCTGGAATTGAAAAAATCTTCCTGGGCAACGATTTATGGAATCGATAAAAATGAAAATCACCTTCATAGGGCCTTGGAGCTTGGCATCATATATGAAAAGGCCACTATTGAGATTGTCTCGGAAGCAGATGTGGTCATCATTGCCGTTCCTGTTGATGTCATTCCTGAAATATCGCTCAGGGTGTTGGACCTTATTGGTGAAGACACCCTTGTTTTTGACGTTGGCTCAACAAAGGCTGCGGTATGCGACGCCGTCAGGAACCATCCGAAAAGAAAGAATTTTGTAGCACTTCACCCCATATCAGGAACTGAGTATTCAGGCCCTGATGCGGCTATTTACAACTTGTTCACTGAAAAAGTAAATATTATTTGTGAAAGAGAACTGAGTGGAAACTCCATGATTGATCGTGCGATTAAAATATTTGAAGACCTGAAAATGAAAAACGTATTCATGGATTCTGCTGTACAGCATGACAAGCACATCGCCTATGTATCGCACTTATCCCATATCAGCTCCTTTATGCTCGGTAAAACAGTTCTCGAAATCGAACAAGATGAAAAAAACATTTTCAATATGGCTGGAAGTGGGTTTGCCTCAACTGTAAGACTTGCCAAAAGCAATCCGGAAACCTGGACGCCCATATTGATGCAAAACAGTGAAAATTTGCTGAAGTCTCTTGACGAGTACATTAAAAATTTAAATGAATTTAAAGAAATATTAACCCGAAAATCTGCCGATGATGTGCTGAACATCATGCGAAACACGAATAGAATTAAAGATGTTTTGGCTGGAATTAAAAATCAATGATAATGGAAAACAAAAATTTTAGAACCTGGTTGGATGACATGAAATTATCTCATCCGCTGGTAATTGCCGGACCCTGCAGTGCAGAAAGCGAGGCTCAGGTACTTGAGATTGCCGAAGAACTTAAAAATACGGATGCTACAGTATTCAGGGCAGGTGTATGGAAGCCAAGAACCAGACCCGGAACCTTTGAAGGAAATGGGGTTAAGGCACTTCCATGGCTCCAAAAGGTCAAAGAAAAAACAGGATTGCTCATTGCAATAGAGGTGGCCAATGCACAACATGCCAAACTGGCCCTTGAATTCGATATAGATATTTTATGGATTGGTGCCCGTACGACGGTCAACCCTTTTGCTGTGCAGGAAATAGCGGATGCCATTCAGGGAACCGATAAAATAGTTCTTGTAAAAAACCCAATAAACCCCGATCTTGCTTTGTGGATAGGAGCCATTGAAAGGTTGCATAAAAAAGGAGTGAAGAATCTTGGTGCCATCCACAGAGGTTTTTCAACTTTCAGAAAATCAAACTTTCGCAATATCCCAAGCTGGCAAATTCCTATTGATCTGAAAAGCAAGTACCCTTCGCTGCCCATTATCAATGACCCGTCACATATCTGTGGCAACCGGGAAGGAATATTTGAAGTTTCCCAGACGGCTCTTGACCTCAAAATGGACGGGCTTATTATCGAAACGCATTGTAACCCTGATAAGGCATGGAGTGATGCCAAACAACAAATCACCCCGGCAAGACTTGTAGAAATCATGGACGGCCTTAAAGTCAGAAAACCAAGGTTCGAAGAAAAAGAATCGGTTTCTGCTTTAAATGCTTTAAGACAGGAGATTAACGCAAAAGATGACCAGCTTCTTGAAACACTGTCAGAAAGAATGCTGATCGTTGATAATATCGGGAGAGCAAAAAAAGCCAGCAACGTAGCTGTTCTTCAAAACACAAGATGGCAGGAAATATTGGCAAAGGTTATTGAAAAAGGTGAAGAACACGGCTTGTCAAAGGGTTTTATTGAAAAAATATTTAAGGCCATTCACGAAGAATCCATCGCTCATCAGGAACATATTATCAACGGATAATTCATGTCAGGTACCTATTATTCTTAAGGATTCTTATCTTTGTAAAAGGATCCTTGAGATGGCCTGAAAACCAATCGCCTGAAACATAGATGAAGCCTGGTAAAACAATAATATGAGTAGGTCATTTTCAAGGTTGTTTATAATTCCTGTGTGCCTGGAATATCATTACTTTTTTAATTCTTTTTCTGTCAACCATGATCATACATAATTTAGAGGCTTCAAATTCGGTTTTGAATCAATTTATATCAGAAATCAGGGATGTTGAAATCCAGAAGGACCCCATGCGTTTCAGGAGAAACATAGAACGCATCGGTGAAGTATTGAGTTATGAACTGAGCAAGGAACTCCACTTTTCCGATCACATCACCAAAACACCCCTGGGTGAAAAAACAATCCCCTTGATTTCAGATGAACTTGTCTTGTGTTCGATCTTAAGGGCAGGTTTGCCTTTGCATCAGGGAATATTGAATTATTTTGATAAAATTGAAAATGCTTTTATCTCAGCTTACAGGCACCATACTTCACCTGAAACATTTGAGATCAGGACAGAATATCTGGCTTCCCCGTCACTTGAAAACAAAATTTTGATTCTGGCGGATCCGATGCTTGCTACCGGAAGTTCTTTGACCACGGTATACGAAATATTGAAAGACCTGGGCAAGATCAGGGAAATTCATATTGTTGCGGTAATTGCAGCCTCAGAAGGTGTTGACCATGTTGCAGCGCATTTTCCTGATAACACACATTTATGGGTTGCTACGGTTGACCCTGAATTAAATGCCCAGGGGTACATTGTTCCGGGGCTTGGTGACGCCGGGGACCTTTCTTATGGCACGAAATTAAGTCATTGAAAAAATCCGCCTAAAAATACCAGAATAAAGAGGTAAATAATGACTTCCTTTACCCAATATTTATTTATGATTTGCAGAAAGTTTGCGAACAAAATGCTCAACGGGAAAAATAGAAACGTGATTTCGGCACCGGTCTTGGAAGGTGCGATAAGCACTACGAGCAATGCGACAATAATGTGGGCGAGCAACAGAAACCAGGTCGATTTAAAATCAATTTTAGCGAGCAATGATTTCTTTGTCGTGGGAAAAATTGAAACAACCAGCATCAATCCTATTAAAGTCAGTGGTAAGAGGTATGAAACCGAATTATAAAATGCAAGCCCCAATTCATAATCCATGGTCCATATATTATAGAAACTATCCAAATCGTCAAAGGCAAGTAAATAGGTAAACGACAAAAATACCGGAGTGACAAAACCGACTAAAGGAATGATCGCGTTACGCAAATCGGCCTTTCTAAAAATATATATTCCAACATATACCAAGACCATGAACAACAGGCTCCAAATATAAAACCAGCTTGCAACACCGATCCAGAATGCTCCGTCAAATAATTTCTCTTTTGTTCTGAGTCCGGATCTCAGGCTATAAATTCTCCTGAAGGCAAACAGTAAAATAAAATTCGATACAAAAATATTCCCGTTGGAAAAGGTATTGGGGAAAAAACCACAAAAAAGTATATAAAAGAAAATGGCATAAGAATTGTCTTCACTCATCGAGTTTTTTCTAATGATGAAATTAAGAACAAAAACGATGAGAATTGCCAGGGCCAGGAAGGAGCCGTTCTTAATGAAAAAGAAAAAATTGACCGGTTCATCATTGAAATTGATTAGCGCAATCACAAATATCACAAAGACCATTGTCGACAGAACCAAAAAATTTATTGGCCTGGTTTGATTAAAAAAATTGGCAATCATGATGATATTTTTTATTTTTGCCCCGAGATTGTTGAATCTCAGTTATATTTGCTGCAAGTTTAAGCTAATGTAAAAACTTTACAACATAAGCCCAAAGGTTTAAGTTGATTTTAAAAAATAAAATATGATTGCAAATAATTTTTTCAGAGCACTGGCAGAATTCTTTACAGAGGTTTTGTTCGCACCCTACAAAGCAATTGGATCAATTGACAATTGGTGGGCCTCTAACTTTTTTAATGCCATTCTCTTTTCAATAACTTGTTTTTTATTTATTTACTGGCTGGGACAATTGCAAAAGTTCAGAAAAACAAATTCAGAATAACCTGCCTTCTAAACTCAAATACCATTGGGTAGCAAAAACAAATTAAAGCGTTTCAAAGAAAACGAATCCTTCGATAATGTCATTCAGCCCAGTCGCGAGCAGGTTTTAAAAGGGTTTTCACTCAAAGGTAAGTGGCATACACATTTCAAAAACGACCATCCCATTGTTTTGGAACTCGGTTGTGGAAAAGGTGAATATTCAGTCGCTTTGGCCAATAATCATCCCGATAAAAATTTTATAGGTATTGACATCAAAGGAGCCCGATTCTGGCGTGGTGCCAAAACTGCCCTGGAAAATAATTTGAATAATGTGGCCTTTCTTCGAACCCAGATTGAGCTTATAGACCTTTGTTTCGCTGCTGATGAAATCGCTGAGATCTGGATCACTTTTCCCGATCCTCAGATCAAATACAAAAGAACCAAACACAGGCTTGTTACAAGACCCTTTTTGGAAAAATACCAGTCAATTCTCAAACCTGAGGGAGTCGTTCATTTAAAAACAGACAGCGAGTTTTTACACGGCTACCTCCTTGGATTGCTTCATGAAGGTTCTCATGAGGTTTTATTCGCACATCACGACATCTATAAAAGTTCAAGTCCGCCCATGGAGGCTACCTCCATACAGACTTTTTATGAGCAACAGTATTTAGAACAGCAAAAGGCAATCACCTATGTAAGGTTCAGAACCAAATATTAAAATTTACTTTATCTTAGTCTATCTGTTCATTTAATTAATAACTTGTGAAAAACGAAGGCTTTTTCTTAAAAGTATACGAGGTAACCAAACAAGTTCCATTCGGCAGGGTGACCTCTTATGGCGCCATTGCAAGATTCCTGGGAACACCCCGGTCCGCCCGCATGGTTGGGTGGGCTCTAAATGCATCACACTTGAATCATTCCGTTCCCGCGCATCGCGTTGTGAACAGGAAAGGGCTTTTAACAGGTAAGCACCATTTCAATGGGACAAACCTGATGCAGCAACTGCTGGAAAACGAAAAAATTGTAGTCAGAAACAACAAGATTGTTGAATTCGAAAATTTATTTTGGGATCCAAATACTGAACTCACAAGACAATAATTCGTAATTTTTTGAGTTTTTTGTTTTTAAATAAGTGATTTAAGCATTTTCTTTTTTATATTTGTTT